>JADJYF010000002.1 GCA_016719885.1 Pseudomonadota bacterium
GGCTACCGGGCGTGGCGGCGAGCCGCTATGCTGCGCGCTTATTCAGTAGGGAGGTCCAGACATGAAATTCGGCCAATACGGCGTGTTCACTTTCACCGATGCGATGGACGGCGCACAGCTGACCGAACTCGCGCAGCGCCTCGAAGCGCTGGGGTATTCGACCCTGTGGTATCCCGAAGCTTTCAACTACGAACCTTTTGCCATCGGCGCCTTCCTGCTCGGCGCCAGCAACAAGCTGGTGGTGGCGAGTGGCATCGCCAACATCTATGCACGCGACGCCGCCTCGTCGGTGATGGGGCACAACAGTCTCAACAAGCTCTACGGCGAGCGCTTCGTGCTGGGCCTGGGCGTGTCTCACGCGCCGCTGGTGTCCGATCTGCGCGGGCACGAGTACAAGCAGCCGGTGGCGACCATGCGCGCCTACCTCGACCGCATGGACCAGGCGTGGAGCGCGCTGGGTGGCGCACCGGGCGAGAAGCGCGTGGTGCTGGCAGCGCTGGGTCCGCAGATGTCCAAGCTTGCCGCTGAACGTACGCTCGGCACTTTCCCCTACAACATCACGCCGGCCCAGGTGGGCTTGTCCAAGACCGCCATGGGCGGCAAGGGCGCCATCATTTGCGAGCAGAAGGTGTGCTTGTGCGAAGACCCGGTGGTGGCGCGCAAGGCCGCGCGCGCCGCGCTGGCGCCCTACATGGGGCTGCCGAATTATTTCAACAACTGGTTCCGGCTCGGTTTCGAGCAGGGCGATCTCAAGGACGGCGGCAGTGACCGCCTGATGGATGCCATGGTGCTGTGGGGTTCGGCCGCCGACATCAAGGCCAAGTTGAAGACGTATTTCGACCACGGCGCGGCGCAGGTCGTGGTGCAGCCGATCCGTGCCGATGGCCAGGCCGGGCCGTGCTGGAAAGCGTTGGAGGCGCTGGCGCCGGGGGCATAGCGGCGTCGCGGTGCGCCGCTCCCTGCGGTCGCACCGCGTAGCGCGTCAGGGCTTGCTCGGCGCGAGGGTCGCGTGTTCCGCCAGGGCGACGCGCAAGTTCGCGAGTGCGCCGGGCAGATCGAAATCCTCCACGCACCTGTCGATTTTCTTCAAGGCCATTGCATCGAGATGCGCGCCGAGTTCGGCGCGCATCTCCCGCCAGTTTTCCACGGCCGACAGGTCGTCCTGCGCAAGCATCGCTTCCAGCGCATCGAGCGCCGTGCGCAACTGCGCCGGCGCGCGCGCGGACGGCTTGGGTGCAGGCGTATCGGTATTGCCGCCGCCGAGCGCCACCTGGACGGCGGCGCCGGCGCGCGCCAACGCCCGTCCGAGTTGTTCGATGTCGCGATCGAGGGCCGCGAGCGGCTCGCCGCGCCGCAGCCTTTGCTCGAGCTGGGCGGCCTGCGCCGCGACCGCTTGCGCGCCGAGGGTCGCTGCCACGCTTTTCAAGGTATGGGCGATGAGTACCGCGTCCTGCAGACGTCCGTCGCTGAGCGCGCCGTGCAGTCGCAGTGCGCCTTCGAGATGATTGGCGACGAAGCGCGACAGCAGTCGATGATAGCTGTCGCGCTTGCCGCCGACGTTACGTAATCCTTGCGCGACTTCGAGGTCCGGCGCCAGCGTATCCATCTGACCCGCGTCGTGCGTGCCAGCCGCGGCCGGCAGGCGCACGGACTGCGTGGCGCCATCGGCCGTGGCGGGCAGCCAGCGTGCCAGCACCGCGAACAGGCGACTCGGATCGACGGGCTTGGCCAGGTGATCGTTCATGCCTGCGTCCAGGCAGCGCTGGCGATCCTCGGCGAAGGCGTTGGCGGTCATGGCCAGGATCGGCACATCGCGACCCTGCGCGCTGGCGCGCAGCCGCCGCGTCGCTTCGAGGCCGTCCATGACCGGCATGTGCATGTCCATGAGGATGAGATCGAAGCGCTGCGCGGCGACCTTGTCCAGGGCTTCCTGACCGTTGCCGGCAAGTTCCACCGCCACGCCGGCTTCCTCCAGCAGCCCCTTGGCCACTTCCTGGTTGATCTCGTTGTCTTCCACCAGCAGCACGCGCGCGCCGGCGCGAATGTCGTGGCGATCGCGCGGCCGCTCGAACTCGTCCAGCAGTGCGCCGCCGCGGCGCAGTCGCACCGTGAACCAGAATTTGCTGCCCACGCCAGGTTCGCTCTCGACACCGGTCTCGCCGCCCATCATGCGCGCCAGGCGGTTGCTGATGGCGAGGCCGAGGCCGGTGCCGCCATACTTGCGCGTGGTCGAGGCCTCGGCCTGTTCAAAGGCCTCGAACAGACGATCCTGGCTTTCGCGACTGATGCCGATGCCGGTGTCCTCTACTTCGAAACGCAGCAGCACCTGGTCCTGCTGTTCGGCCAGCAGTCGAGTGCGCAGGGTGATGCTGCCTCGTTCGGTGAACTTGACGGCATTGCTGAGGTAGTTCACCAGGATCTGTCCGAGCCGCAGCGGATCGCCGATGACCGACAGTTCCTCGACGCACGGATCGAGATCCTGGATGAAGTCGAGCTCTTTCGAGGCGATACGCTCGGACATCATGCTGCGGACGTGGTCCAGCGCGCCGCCCACGCTGAAGGTGGTCTGTTCGAGAGTGAGGCGGTCCGCTTCAATCTTCGAAAGATCCAGAATGTCGTTGATGATGCCGAGCAGGTGCTTGGCCGACATGTTGATCTTGTTGATCTTGTCCAACTGCCGCGCATCGCTGAGGTCGGTCTGCAGCAGGTGCGCGAAGCCGAGAATGGCATTCATCGGCGTGCGGATCTCGTGACTCATGTTGGCGAGGAAGGTGCTCTTGGCCTGGTTGGCCAACTCGGCCGCCGAGCGTGCCTGCTCGAGTTCCTTGGTACGGCGGCGCACCAGCTCTTCGAGGTGGTCGCGATAGCCTTCTAGCTCCTTCTCCTGGCGCTTCTTGGCGGTGATGTCTTCCTTGGTGGCGACGTAGTGGGTGATAGTGCCATCGGCCTGGCGGACCGGCGAGATCTGCGCCCACTCGATGTACTCCGTGCCGTCCTTGCGCTTGTTGACGAATTCGCCGACCCAGCTCTGGCCGTGCACGAGCTTGTCCCACATGGCGGCATACTCCGCGCTCGAGGTGCTGCCCGAACGCAGGATGCGCGGATTCTGGCCATAGGCCTCCTCGGCGCTGTAGCCGGTGATCTCGCAGAACCGCGCGTTGACGTACTCGATGTGGGCGTCGAGATCGGTGATGACGATGCTGTTGGGGCTTTGCTCGACCGCCAGCGACAGCTTGCGCAGCGCGTCCTCGGCCTTACGGCGCTCGGTGATATCGCGCGCGATCTTTGACGCACCGATCACGTGGCCGGCGGCGTCGCGTATCGGTGAAATGGTGGCCGATACGAACAGACGCGATCCGTCCTTGCGCACCCGTTCCGTTTCCAGGTGTTCGACGTTCTTGCCGGCCTTGACCTGTTCGAGAATGAAATCTTCCTCGTCGACACGCTCCTCCGGCAGGATCGCGCGCATCGGACGGCCGAGCATTTCCTCGGCGCTGTAACCGAACATCGCCTCGGCGCCGGGGTTCCAACTGGTCACCATGCCGTCCAGCGACTTGCCGATGATGGCGTCGTCCGACGATTGCACGATGGCCTCGTATTGCTTGGTCTGGGCTTCAATCTTCTTGCGGATCGTGATGTCCAGAAAAATCGTCACCACGCCGATGGTCTCGCCGTGGCGGATGACGGCATGGGTGCTGTATTCCACCGGGAAGCGGCTGCCGCCCTTGCGCTGGAAGAATTCGTCGTCGACGGTCAATGCCTGGCCGTTGGCCGCGACCTGTTGCAGACGGCAGTTCGCGCCCCGGCCGGCGCAATCGGCATGAAACAGGTCATGGCCGACGTGGCCGAGCAGTTCGTCGGCGTCGAAGCCGAGCATGGTGGTGGCGGCGCGGTTGACGAAGACCGTGCGGCCCTCGAGATCCGCGCCGACGATGCCATAGCTCGCGGAATCGAGCAGCAGTCGATTCATTTCCTCGCTCTCGCGCAGACGCTCCTCGGCTTCGCGTCGCGAGGTGATATCAAGGTGGGTGCCGCTCACCACCAGCGGTTGGCCCTGCTCATCGCGTTCGGTGACCCTGCCGCGATCGACTATCCACACCCAGTGGCCGCGCTTGTGACGCATGCGCACGTCGCATTCGTAATGGTCCACCTCACCGGCGAGGTGGCGCGCCAGTTCGGCCTTGGCGCGCGCGAGGTCGTCCGGATGCACGAAGCGTGTCCAGCTGTCGATGGTGAAGGGCACCAGCTCATGGAGTTCATAGCCGAAGATCTGCGCCCAGCGATCGTTGAACACCGCTGCGCCGGTGCGCAGATTCCATTCCCAGGTGCCGGCATTGGTACCATCGATGATGTTCTGCAGGCGCTGACGCTCGGTGGCGAGCTGCTGCTGAGCCCTGACCCGCTCGGTGATGTCCGACCAGATGTTGGACAGGTAATCGCGGCCGTGAATGGACAGCTTCTTGATGCTGACGTGGACGTTGAGCAGGTGGCCGTCCT
Source organism: Pseudomonadota bacterium (assembly GCA_016719885.1). Lineage (NCBI taxonomy): Bacteria > Pseudomonadati > Pseudomonadota > Pseudomonadota bacterium. The sequence continues at coordinate 4,498 of JADJYF010000002.1, forward strand.
TGCGCCGGCGCAGGGTATCGAACTGGGCGCCGCCGGCGGCGACGGCCTCGGCGGTGATGCGCTTGATGTCAGCGTCATCGAACTCGCCCTGGATGTCATTCAGACGCAATTGGGAAAATTCGTCGCGGCTGTAGCCGAGGCCCAGGCAGGCGGCATCGTTGAATTCGACGAAGCGAAAGGTCTCGGCGTCCATCAGGGTGATGGCATCGCTGGCCTGCGCGAAAATGGCCTTGATCAGTTCCTCGCGATTGTGTGCGACCTCTTCCAGCTGACGGCGTTTGATGGCGCTGGCGAGGCGCTCGGCGATGGTGTCGATGAGTGCGCGTTCCTCCTCGAGAAAGGGACTGTCACCCGGCGCGGGCAGGGCCGTGGTGTAGGCCACCCGCACTTCGCCGCGCCGCGCGGCGTCCACCACGATGGGGGCGGACAGCGTCGCCGCGCTCGCTTCGTCGTAGGCCCGCCCATACCTGATGCCGTCCCACTCGATGCCCGCAAGCGCCAATTCGGCATGCATCCAGCCGGGCGGCAGCAGCTCGACGACCGCCATCAGCATGTCGGCGAGCGGCTGATCCGAGGTTTCGGTGGCGCGGAACACCGCATGCAGACATTGCTGCTCCTTGACCCGTTCGCCCAGCGCCGCCTGCGTCCTGCGCAGCTCGGTGATGTCGCGCGCAATGCCGAGCACGCCGACCAGCGTGCCGTGGTTGTCGTGCACGGGCGTGCGGGTGACGAGAAACAGCCCCGTGTAGCTGCCGTCGCGGTAGCGCAACCACTCCTCGGTGGTCTGCGCCGCGCCGCGTTGAATGACCAGTCGGTCCTGCGCCTGAAAATGCTCCGCCAGGCGCGGCTCGACGAGATCGAAATCGGTCTTGCCGACAAGCTTCGGCTCGCAATATCCGCACAATCGCGTGAACAGCGGATTGCACAGCATGAACACGCCGTCGGGATCCTTCAGCCAGATCAATTCGGGCGAACTGTCGATCAGGGTTCTGAGGTGCGAGGTGCGCAGCGCGAGCTGCGCGGCGCTGTCGGTGAGTCGCGCCCGCGCACTGCGCAGGCGTGCGACGTTGACCGTCAGACCGAGGATAAGAAGCACGATCAGCGCCGCTGCCAGGGTCATGGCCACCAGCACGGTACGGTGGTCACGCCAGATCTCCGCGAAGGTGATCGGTGGCTCGTTCTCGAACGGCGGCGCGCGCAGGGCGCGCAGCATTTCGCGCACCGGCTCGTAGTAGAAGGGCAGTGTGAATCCCTGGATGCCGAGCTGCTCGGCGAGTTCACCGCCGGCCGGGATGTTCAGCAGCGCGGCCGTGACCTTGACCGCAAGCTGCTCGTCGAGCTGCGGCATGGCGGCCACCGGCCGTTCCGGGTAAAGCCGCGTGGACAGCGCATAGGGGAAATCGGGCTCCTGGCGGGGCGCGATTATCCTGACCGCGCCGGGCTGCAGTTTGCCTTCAGCCTGCATCGCCTCGAGGATGCCGCTGCGCAGGAAGGCCGCATCGACCTTGCCCTCCGTCAGCTCGGCCAGCGCGCGGTCATAGGGCAGGCCGGTGACCACCAGCGTGGCGGAATCGCGGATGTCGATGCCGCTTTTCAATAATTCGTAGGCCTGGGCCTGGAAACCGCCAATGGAATTGGCGTCGGTGATGGCGATGCGTTTGCCTTGCAGGTCCGACAGCTGCTTGACGCGGTTGTCGTCCGCGCGCACCGCGATCGCGCCACCCAGACTGCGCACGCCGCGCGCCAGTGCCGGCGTGGACGCCTTGGCGACGATGCTCGCGAGCGGCGCTGACAGGTCGACGCGGTGCGCGTAGTAGATGTAGTCGGCCGGGTTGGTGATGACCAGGTCGACGGTGCGCGAAATCATGGCCGTCCGCAGTCCGTCGAAGTCATAGATTTTGAGCTGGACGTCGACGTCGGTCAGCACGGATTGCAGGTAGCCGGTGAGGTGTTGCCAGCGGCTGTCCTCCTCGGCGACCGAGCGCAGCGCGAGCACGCCTATGGCGAGCTTTCGCGCGCCGGCGGGCGAGGGCACGCTGTCCAGGGCGAGAGCGCGAGGCGCGGCGCCGAAGGCCGCGGCAAGCAGACATGTCAGCAGCACTGCCCATGCGCCGCGCAGCATGCGCCGACGGGCGGCCATCCAGGGCCCCCTTGCCGCGTGCCTCAGGTCGTCATGGCTCCGCGTTCTACGGTGTTCGCGGCGCGCGGGGCAGGGCTGAAGGGCAGGCATGATTCAGGATACATGGGCATCTTTGTGGCGCGCGGCGACCGCTCGAAAGGCATCGATACTGTCGTTGAAAGCCTGCACCACGTCGGGGTCGAAGTGCTTGCCGTCACCTTCGCGAATGATGTCGCAGGCCGCCTCGATGGTGAACGCCGCCTTGTAGACGCGCCGACTGATGAGCGCATCGAAGACGTCGGCCAGCGCCATGACGCGTGCGCACAGCGGAATTTGCTCGCCTCGAAGTCCTTGCGGGTAGCCGCTGCCGTCCCATTTTTCATGGTGGGAGGCGGCGATCTCCATGGCTACGTAAAGAAAATCCAGGCCCTCCATGTCTTCTTCATTCTGGATGGCGCGCCAGATGGCATCCGCGCCAATCTGGGCGTGGGTCTTCATGACCTCCCACTCCTCGGGCGTCAGCTTGCCGGGCTTGTGCAGAACGCTGTCCGGGATGCCGACCTTGCCGATGTCATGTAATGGCGAGGCCTTGGTATAGGTATCAATGGTGTCGGCGCTGAGCAGGTCCACGTATTTCGGCAAGCGCGCAAGCTGGCGCGAGAGAACGTTGACGTAACCCTGGGTACGCAGGATGTGGTTGCCGGTTTCGTCGTCGCGCGCCTCGGCGAGGCTGGCCAGGGCGCGCATGCTGACGTCGCGCATCATCTGGTTCTGATGCATGCGCCGCGCGACTTCGCGCTCCAGCCAGGCATTCTGATCGCTCAGGCGGTCGCGGGCTTCCTTGAGTTCGAGCTGGCAACGGATGCGCGCCAGCACGATGGCCGGGCGCACCGGCTTGGTGATGTAATCGACGGCGCCCAGCGCGAGCCCGCGTGATTCATCCTCGGTCGCGTTCAGCGCGGTCACGAAGATCACAGGAATGTCGCTGGTGGCCGGGTTGCTCTTGAGGCGGCGCAAGACTTCGTAGCCATCGAGTTCCGGCATCATGATGTCGAGCAGGATGAGGGCCGGCCGTGGCTCGGTTCGAACGGCGGCGAGCGCACGAGCGCCGGAGTTGGCGACACGCACGTGGAAGTGCGGCTTCAAAAGTTCACCGAGGATCGACAGGTTGTCCGGCGTATCATCGACGACAAGAATGGTGGTGCGTCCCTGCTCGCGCCGCGTCGCAGTCTGATCGAGCATTTGCACCCTACCTCCCCCCAGGGTTGGTAGGATGCTACTACAAAAAACAAGGAAATCCGTAGCGGTTGTGGCGCGCGAAGCGGCCTAGCTGCATGAGATTCCCATCTACGATGGATGCCGTACTCCGCGACAGGCGCCTTGCGCGCTCCGACGAGAGGAACTGTCGCCGCGGCCATGGAGAAAATCGCTGTGCGAGATGCATGCAATGAGTGAGTCGTCGAAGGGCAACGAGCGGCGCTGTGTGCTGGTGGTCGACGATGCACCGGAAAACATCGAAATCCTGGCCGGTATCCTGCGAGGCGAATACAAGGTGCGGGTTGCCAACTCCGGCGAGCGGGCGCTGCAGATCATGCAGTCGAACGCGCCGCCGGATCTTGTACTGCTGGACGTGATGATGCCCGTGATGGACGGCTACGAGGTCATACGGCGCGCCAAGTCCGATCCGCGCTCACGCGACATCCCGATCCTGATAGTCAGCGCGGCTGCCGAGCCGGCCAACGAGGAGACCGCCCTTGCGCTGGGCGCGATCGACTTCCTTGCCAAGCCCGTCATCGCGGCGGTGGTCAGGGCGAGGGTCAAGGCCCACCTTGCGCTCAGCGACCGGACGCGCATGCTGCGCGAGCTGTCGGACAAGCTGTCCCATTACCTGTCACCGCAAATCTACCAGCTCATATTCCAGGGCGAGCAGGATGTCACGGTGCCGCCCAAGCGTCGTGAGCTGACGATCTTCTTCTCGGACCTGAAGGACTTCACGCAGACCACCGAGGATCTGCAGCCCGAGGACATGACCTACCTGCTCAATTCCTACCTCGACGAGATGTCGTCCATCGCGCTCGAGTACGGCGCGACCATCGACAAGTTCATCGGCGACGCGATGCTGATCTTCTTTGGCGACCCCGAGAGCCAGGGCGTCAAGGAAGACGCGCTGCGCTGTGTGCGCATGGCCATGTCCATGCAAAGACGCATGGCGGATTTGCAGGCGCGCTGGCGGGATCGCGGCTACGAAAATCCGTTGCGCATGCGCGTCGGCATCAACACCGGCTTTTGCCACGTGGGTAACTTTGGCAGCACGCGGCGCATGGACTACACCGTGATCGGCGCCGAAGTGAACCTCGCGTCACGCCTCGAGCAGGCTTGCGAACCGGACGGCATCCTGTTGTCGTTTGAAACCTTTGCGCTGGTGCAGGACGAAATTCGCGCCGTCGAACAGCCCCTGGTGGCGCTCAAGGGTATTCATCGCGAGGTACGGAGTTTTGCCGTCAGCGGCATCCTGGACGGCGTGGACCACGAACGACGCTACGTGCACAAGAGCCGCCCCGGGTTGCGCGCCGTGCTCGACCTGGATCTTGCGGGGCCCTGGCGCGGGTCGTAGTAGACGATGGACGAACAGGAGGACATGAACGCGCGCGTGAGATACATCGCGGAAGGGCAGCACTTTGCGCGCCATCTCGGCATTGAAGTGCTTGCGATGGACATCGATCACGTGGTGTTGCGTCTGCCGTGGGGCTGCGTCGCTGGTCGACCTGGCAGCGACCTGCGCATGTTGGTCCAACCCGGTGGTGACCGACAGCGCGCGTGGCGCCACGGTGGGTTTCACCATCAACTATCTCAAGCTGGTGGTGGGGTCGAGCCTGACCGCCAGCGGCCGTGTGCGCCGACGCGGCGGCATCCTGTGTGTGGCCGAGGTCAGCGTCGTCAACGAAGCGGGCGAGGAGGTTGCCATCGCCACCATCAATTACAAGCTCGAGCCGCGCGGCGGGCGTTGATCAGCGTCGCGCCGCGAACACCGGAAAGTATAGTGCACGGGCCACGGCGGTGATCCAGCGCACCAGCTCCGAGAACACGGTCGGTTGGCGAGACTCGTCGCCAAGCTCGCTCTGTTCGCCCAACAGGGCCAGCGGCGCGGTGCGCGCATAGAGGGCCGCGCAGCCTATGTAGTGGCCCTGCTGCGCGAGATGAATGCGGTTGACCGTCTCCAGCATGCGCTGGAACAACGCTTCGTTCATGGTCCATACGAAGCGACCATCCACTCGGGCAAGCTGCAGATCGTTCATCCCTTCCCACAGCAGCGCGTCGACGCGGCTGGTGCAGGCACTGGCAAAACTCACGAAGGCGATGAGGCTGCCGCCGCCGATGCGAAAAATGAGTTCGCGGGTGGCGGCCCACAGTTCGTCGATGGTGGCGCGGTCGACGTGGGCGCCGGTCAATTCGCGGTAGGCGCTCGGCAATCGCCACAGGAGATTCCAGCACAGCGTGATGGCGGTGGTGGTGCCGCCCATGACCAGGGTCGGCGCGTTGGCGCCCACCGGGCTGTCTCCGTCGTCGCGGTGGGGCAGCAAGGTGCGCAGCGAAACGAACTGCTCGGCGTCCAGGGAATATTTGAGCGGGCATCCCATACCCTGCGACCGCAGCTCCTTGGCCCACGCGCTGGTCGCCGCATTGAGCAGTTCATTCATCACGCGCATCGGTGCCAGGATGGAAAGCGCGAACAGGTCGTTGCCGGCGCGCGCGCGCAGCTCGGGGTCGCGGCGCGCCATGTCGAGGTCGCGACGTTGTCCTTCGAGCTCGAAACTCATGCCGAGGCCTTGCGGATCGTCGGCGATCAGGCGCGCGACATGCGGCCAGAACGCCTCGATGTAGTCCACGCTCGTATGACTCGCGACCACCGGTGGCGGAATCGGCGGTTCGTTGTGGGAATGGCGCAGACGCGTGAACATGGCGTTCACCGCGTCGAGGATGAGTGCGACTTCATGGGCGCTGGCGGAGGGCGGGTTGGACATGCTTTTCGGCTCGGTTGATGGGGCTGGTTTCGGCGCCGCGTTGATATTCAAGGAGCCGGAATGAAAGAAGGGCCGCAGCGGCGGCCCTCCGTGAGATCGAGTATCCGAGTTCCCTTGCGGGCGCGCGATACCTGGCTCTCAATTCGCTTGCGAAGGCAGCCCCGCCGTTGAATCGAGATCCAAGGTGCACGCGGATACCATGTAAATCTCACTAGACATCGGATCACCTCCTTTTTAGTTCCATGAACGAGCTTCGAGTATCTTACGAAGCGCCGGCGCAGGTAAAGAGGCGATGAAACCGTGGAATTATTTCCTGGGCCGTCGGTCGAGACAGCGCGACCCATCGGTCGCAATCGGGAGCACGCGGATGAGAAATCGGATGATGGCGGCGACTTTGGCGATGCTCGTGTCGGTGTTCAGCAGTGTGGCTCGGGCCCAGGTGCTGGACAGCGCGCAGATCCAGATGTTGCTCAATCAAGCGCAGGACATCGAAGGATGCATGAGCCAGCTCGATGCGGCGGCCACTCGTGACCTGCGGGCGCGCAGCGAGCAGGTGACCGCCGACATCGAGCGCCTGTGCCAGGACGGCAAGCGCGACGAGGCGCAAGCCAAGGCCCTGGCATTTGGCCGCGAGATGGCGGACTCGCCCGCCATGGAGAATCTCCAGCAATGTGTCGGACCGCTGGGCGCGCTGCTGCCGGCGGCGCTGGCGAACCTCAATGGCGATATGAGTGACGAACTGCAGGTGTGCGACGTGCATTGAGGCGTGGCGATTCACGCACAGCAGTTGTGAGCGCCCGGCGCTTGTAGTTCTCCGTCTCGAGCCCCATTGTGGAATTGCCGATATACGGCGTGACACACCAGGCCGCGAGGACGAACGGCAGTGTTGAAGAGTTCGGAATGTGGCGCCGTTTCCACGTCGCGCACAGGCGCCATGCGCGAGGGCGAATATCGCAAACTCGATAGCACGGAGCGTGCGCTGCTGCGCGAGCACCTGCTACGCCTCAGTCCCGAGGATCGCGCGCTGCGTTTTCTGTCCGAGGTCGGTGCCGAGCACATCGAGCAGTACTGCTCGCGGGTCGACGATCACTACCGGCTGGTGATTGGCTATTTCGTCGCGGGCGTCATGCGCGGCGCGGGCGAAATCGTTTTCAATACGGACATCCCGTGGCGCGCCAGTTGTGAAGTGGCCCTTTCGGTCGAGCGGGACTACCAGAACGGCGGCGTGGGCGCCGAGTTGTTGCGGCGTCTGCTGGTGCTGGCGCGCAATCGCGGCGTCAGCAAGGTCACCATGCTGTGCATGCGTAGTAATCGTCGCATGCAGCGTCTGGCCAGGAAATTCGAGGGCGAATTGCATTTCGCCGCGGGAGACGTCGAAGGCACGCTTTATCCGCGCTGGCCCGACGCCGCCTCGCTGTTCGAGGAATCCTGGGAACAGGGCTGCGCGATGTTGAACCTGGTATTCGGCCTCTCGCCGTCGACGCGTCGCCCGCAGCCTGAGACGCCGGTCACGAAAGTGGCCCCGGCATTCAGAAAGGATTAAGTCCGCGAGCCCTATCTTGCATTCACCCGGCGCGAACCTCGCGCCGGGTGGATAAGAGCCCGCATCGCGGGCCAAGGAGTTCGAAATGCGTACCCATGGCTCAAACAAGATTCGCACCATCAGCGCGGTGGGCGCTGGTCTGGTGCTGCTGCTCGGCGCCGGCGGCGCCAGTGCCGACGGTGGGTATCGCGGTCATGGTCATGGTTATGGTCACCGCTACGGCCATCATGGCCACCACGGTCACCACCGCGGCCCGAACGTGAACATCTCGTTCGGTGGTTATGGCGGATACGGCGGTGGCTACGTGGCCTACCCGGCCTACGTGCCGGCCCCGACCGTGGTCTACCGCCAGACCTACGTGGTGCCCACCTATAGTTACCCGCAGCCGGTCTACAGCTACCCGGCGCCGACCTACAGCTACTCACAGCCCTACTACGGCGGTGGGTACGTGAGTCGTGGCCCGACCTTCGGTAACGCAGTCGGCGCCGCGGTCGGCGGCCTGGTCGGTTCTCAGATCGGCCACGGTTCGGGCAATGCGGCCGCGACCGCCGCCGGTGCGGTACTCGGCTTCATGCTGGGTGGTCAGTAAACGTATCGATTTGCTGAACGTCGCGACGACGTACGGCATCTTCTGACGAGGATAGGACGGCGCCTGCGGGCGCCGTCCTTTTTTGCGTGTCTGTCAGCCGCCTTCGATGGCTGGCAAAAAATACACTTCGCTGTCGGGTTTGACGGCTTCCAGGTAGGGGTCCTGGAAAATCTCGCCGTCGACCGCCACCGCGGTGCCGGTGCGAAGGCGTTGTCCGATGCCCGGAAAGCGTTGATCGAGAGCTCTCAACAGCGAACGCACGTCGGAGGCTTCCACCTCAACCTGCGTTTCACCGTTGGCGAAGGCGCGTGCTACGTCCAGCGGCAAGACGACCTTCGCCATCGACGTCTGACCTCAGCCCTTGGACTGGATCTTGGCCAGCAGCTTGGGCGGCGAGATCGGCAGCGAGTCGATGCGCTTGCCCACGGCATGCGAGACCGCGTTGGCGACCGCCGCCAGCGGCGGCACGATCGGCACTTCGCCGACACCACGCACACCGTAGGGATGGCCGGGATTCGGACATTCCACCAGGATGGCGTCGATCATCGGCAGGTCCGAGGCCACCGGCACCCGGTAGTCGAGGAAGCCGGTGTTCAACAGGTTGCCTTCCTTGCTGTACACGTACTCTTCGTTCAGCGCCCAGCCGATGCCCTGCGCGGCGCCGCCCTGCAGCTGGCCTTCGACGTAGGACGGATGGATGGCGGTACCGACGTCCTGGATGGCGGTGTAGCGCAGCACCGTCACGTAGCCCGTTTCCGGATCCACTTCGACGTCGCAGATGTGCGTGCCGAAGCCCGGCCCGGCACCGGCGGCGTTGATGTTGGCCTTGCCGCTGATCGGGCCTCCGGTCTTACCGGCCATGCGCGCGATGTCGGCAATCGACAGCGGCTTGTACTTGTCGGTCTCGATGGCGACGGCCATGCCGTCCTTCCACTCGACCTGGTCGATGTCCACTTCCCAGATCTTGGCGGCGCGCTGACGCAGCTGCTTGACGACGTCCTGCGCGGCTTCGACCACCGCCTTGCCGGTCGCGAACGTCACGCGGCTGCCGCCGGTAAGATCGCTGTAGGGCACCGACTCGGTGTCCGCCACCAAGGGCTTGACGCGCGACACGTCGATGCCGAGCACTTCGGCCGTCATCATCGCCATCGAAGCGCGCGAGCCGCCGATGTCGGGATTGCCTTCGACCACGATCACGGTGCCGTCTTCATTCAAGGCCACCGAGGCGCTGGAATTGCCGCCGATGTTGAACCAGAAACCCGAGGCGATGCCGCGGCCCTGGTTGGGGCCGAGCGGCGTGTTCCAATGCTTGGAAGCCTTGGCCGCCAGCAGGGTTTCCTCGTAGCCGATGGCCAGGAACTTCGGGCCGTAGGGCGCCTTGGTGCCTTCCTTCGCGGCGTTCTTCAAACGCAGTTCCAGCGGGCACATGCCGAGCTTCTCGGCCAGCATGTCCATGGTCGATTCGACGATGAACGCGGCGACCGGCGCGCCGGGGGCGCGATAGGCGGCGGCCTTCGGGCGGTTCACCACCACGTCGTAACCGACGGCGCGCATGTTCTTGATGTCGTACGGCGTGGTGCCGGTCATGCAACCGAGCATCACCGGCGAGCCCGGGAAGGCGCCCGCTTCGTATTCCATCTCGAGGTCGGCGGCAGTGATGGTGCCGTCCTTCTTCGCGCCGATCTTGCAGCGGCCATGGCCGCCCGAGGTCGGGCCGGTGGCGCGGAACACTTCGTCGCGGGTCATGACCATCTTGACCGGACGACCGGACTTCCGGGCCAGCGCCACGGCCAGCGGTTCGAGGTAGACGACCGTCTTGCCGCCGAAGCCGCCGCCGATTTCGGCCGGAATGACCTTGATCTTGGAGATGTCCATGCCGCACAGCTTGGCGACATAGGCACGCACCATGAACTGGCCCTGGCTGCTTGCCCACACGGTCGCCATGCCGTCGGCGCTCATGCTGGCCACGCAGGCATGGGGTTCGATGTAACCCTGGTGCACGGTTTCAGTGGTGAACTCGTGCTCGACGATGACCTCGGCTTCGGCGAAGCCCGCCGCCAGGTCGCCCAGCGCGAACTCGCTGCGCGCGGCGACATTCGACGGCTTCTCCGGCGCCGGCTTGACGCCCTTGGTGATCTGGTCGTCGTGCAGCAGCGGCGCCTTGGGATCCATGGCCTGCTTCCAGGTCATGACCGGCTTCAGCACCTGGTATTCGACTTCGATGAGTTCGGCTGCGCGCGCCGCGATCTCGGGCGTGGTCGCCGCCACGGCCGCCACCGCATGGCCGTCATACAGGGCCTTCTTGCGCGCGATGACGTTCAGCGACATGTCGTGGAAGCTCACCGTCACTTCGCCGGCGGCGATGTCGCCCGGCCCGAGTTCGGGGAAGTCGGCGGCGGTGATCACGGCCTTCACGCCCGGCAGGGCGAGTGCCTTCTTGACGTTGATGGACTTGATCTTGGCGTGCGCATGCGGACTGCGCACCACGCGGCCATGAATCATGTCGGCGACATTCAGATCGGCGCCGAAGTTGGCGCGACCGGTGACCTTGTCGACGCCGTCGGGACGTACCGGACGGGTACCGATGACGCGGTACTTGCCCTTGCCTTCGCCCAGCACCTTGTTCTGCTTCTCTTCGTTACCCATGGTTCATGCTCCTCGCATTTCAGCAGCGGCGTTCATGACGGCCTTGATGATCTTGTCGTAGCCCGTGCAGCGGCACAGATTGCCGGCCAGCCAGTAACGGGCTTCGGTTTCGGTCGGGTTGGGGTTCTTTTCCAGCAGTGCCTTGGTGGCGACGATGAAGCCCGGCGTGCAGATGCCGCATTGCAGGGCCGCTTCGCTGAGGAAGTGCTTCTGGATGGTGTGCAGCTGATCGCCATCGGCAACGCCTTCGATGGTGTCGATGGTGGCGCCTTGCGCTTCCACGCCCAGCACCAGGCAAGAGCACACCAGGCGGTTGTTGACCATCACGCTGCAGGCGCCACAGTCACCGGAACCACAGCCTTCCTTGCTGCCGGTGAGATTCAGTTCGTCGCGCAGCACATCCAGCAGGGTCTGCTGGGTGTCACACAAAAACTCGGCCGGGTCGCCATTGATGGTGGCGGAAATGTGATGCTTGCTCATGCGTTCTTCCTCGCGCGTTCGAGAGCGATAAGCGCCGCGCGGCGCGCCAACACGCCGGCAACCTTGGTGCGGAATTCGATGGTGCCGCGTTTGTCGTCAATCGGGTCGCAGGCGGCGCTGGCGGCCGCGGCCAGCGCATCGAGCGCGGCATCGTCGACCTTGGTGCCGATCAGCGCCTTGGCGGCAGCCTTGACCAGTAACGGCCTCGGTGCGACCGCGCCCAGCGCGACGCGCGCGTCGGTGCACACGCCCTTGGCGTCCAAGGTCAGATTGACGGCGGCGCCGACCACCGCGATATCCATTTCGGTGCGCGGAATGAAACGCAGGTAGGCATCGCCGGAGCGCTTGGCGCGCTTGGGCAGGTTGATGCTGACCACGAACTCGCCGGACTTCAACGAGGTCTTGCCGGGACCGGTGACGATGTCTTCGACCTTGGCGTCGCGCGTGCCCTTGGCGCCGGCGATGGTGACGGTGGCGCCGGCCGCGATCATGCCCGGCACGCTGTCGGCGGCGGGCGAACCGTTGCACAGGTTGCCGCCCAGCGAGGCGCGGCCCTGGATCTGGGTCGAACCGATCAGCTCGAATCCTTCCAGCACGCCTGGCCAGGTGGCGCGGAAATCCGCGTCCTCACCGAGCTCGGCGCCGGATACCGCCGCTCCGATACGGTAGCCGCCCTTGTCCTTCTTGACCTTGCGCAGCTCGGGAATGTGCTTGATGTCGACCAGCGTGTTGGCGTTCACGCGCCCGGCGCGCAGTTGCACCAGCAGATCGGTTCCGCCTGCAAGTACCTTGGCTTTGCCCTTCGCGGCATCGAGTGCCTTGACGGCGGCAGCCACGGTTGCGGGCGCGGCATATTGGATTTCGGCCACGTCTCCCCCTTATTGGAAGTTCTTCGGTTCGTGAAAGTCCCATTGTCACGTGAGTGTGACCTCTGTTAGTCGTCGTTCCCTGCATATTTGTCACGAGCTTCACGCCCCCGGCAAACGCAGCACGCCCTTGGCGATGATGTTGCGCTGGATCTCGTTCGAGCCGCCGTAGATGGTGGCCGGCCGCGCATTGTAGAACTGGCTCATGACGTCCACCTGCGCACCGTTGAAATCGAGTTTGCCCAGCGTCGCGCCGTGGGCGCCGGCCGCTTCGACCATCAACTCGCTGAGCCGGGCAAAGGTCTCGGTCGCCCAGATTTTGAGCAGTGAGACATCCGGTCCCAAGGGTTCGCCGCGTCTTACGATCGCGGCGAAGTGCTGGTAGATGGATTCGAGGTCCAGCACATCGAGTTTGAGGCGCGTCAGGCGCTCGGCGAAGGCCGCGTCGTCACACAGGTTGCAGGCCTCGGCGAGCGCTTCCAGGCGCATCAAGGCATATTGTGATTGTTTCGGGCTGCCGATGAAAATACGCTCGAAAGTGAGTAGTGCCTTGGCGATCGTCCAGCCCTGGTTCAAGCCGCCCACCAGGCAGTTGGCCGGTACCCGCACGCTGTCCAGGAACACCTCGCAGAACTCTTCGTGGCCGGCGATATTGCGTATCGGTCGGATGGTCACGCCCGGCTGGTCGAGATCGATGAGGAAGAAGCTGATGCCTTCCTGCTGTTTGCCGGTCTTGTTGGTGCGCGCCAGGCAGAACATGTGGGTGGCGTCCTGGGCGAGGGTGGTCCAGGTTTTCTGGCCGTTGATGACGAACTCGTCGCCGTCCGCCAGCGCCTCGGTCTTGAGGCTGGCGAGATCCGATCCCGCATTCGGCTCGGAATAGCCCTGGCACCAGATCTCCTCGCCGGCCAGGATTTTCGGCAGGTAGCGCGCGCGCTGCTCAGGCGTGCCGTGGCGGATCAGCAGCGGCCCCACCATCTGGATGCCCATGTCGGGCGCGCGGCCGATGCCCCAGCGTTCCTGCTCTTCGATGAAGATCAGGAGCTTGGCCGGCGACAAACCCATACCGCCGTGTTCCGCCGGCCACGCCGGCGCCACCCAGCCCTGGCGTGCAAGCTTGAGATACCAGGGCTTGATTTCGGCCCAACGTGGACGCCGCGAGGGATAGCGCATGTCAGCCGGGTATTCAGCCTCGAACCAGCGCCTGACGATACCGCGAAAATCCTCGTCGCCGATGCTGTCCCACTGGCCGTTGGGCGGCGCGCTCGGCAGGCTGCCCGATTGGCTTGCGCCGTCTTCCAGGCTGCCACTGACCAGGCCCGCCAGGCGGCGGCTGTGGAAGGAGGTGTTGCCGAGCCGCGCGGCCAGCACCAGCGCGCGATTCAAGAACAGGCCGACGTCGCATTCGTCGGTGTACCCGATGCCGCCGTGCAACTGCACGGCCTGGCGGGCGATGATGAGGGCCGCCTCGTTGGCGCGATACTTGGCGCGGCTCGCGGCGCTGGCGCGCGCGCTGTCATCCGTTGCCGCGTCGAAATCACGCAGCGCCTCGTCGACCACCGCCGCGGCCAGGGCCTGCTGGATGTAGAGATCCACCGCGCGGTGCTGCAAGGCCTGGAAGCTGCCGATGGGCTTGCCGAACTGTTGACGGGTGCGCAGGTAATCGATGGTGGTATCGAAAATCTGCGCGGCGAGACCGACCAGGTAGCTGGCGGTGGCGAGTCGCGACAGTTCGCGCGCGGCCTTGAGGGCGGCGTCGGCGGCGGCCCCACGAGCGAGCACGGCGTCGGACCCGATGACGACATCGCGACACACCAGGGCCGCGGCCTGGGTGCCATCGGCGAGGCTGCGTGCACTCAGACTCAGCCCCGCGGCGTCACGCGCGCAGCACACCACAGCGGGCTGGCCATCGAGGCTCACCGTCAACAGGAAGCCGTCGACATCGGTCGCCAGCGGCAGATCGGCGACCTCGCCTTTCAGCACGTAGCCGTCGGCCTGGCTGCGCGCCTCGATGCCGCGTGGCGCGCGCGCCGCGAACTCCGCATCTTCGGCGAGCGCGCACACCAGCACCGAGGTGCCGCCGATCACGTCGGCCAGCAGGGCATCGGCCGCGGCGCTGCCGCAGGCGCCGAGCATGGCCACCGCGCCCACGCCGGTCTCGATCATCGGCTCGGGCGCCAGCACCCGTCCCAATTGGCGACACACCACGCCGACGGCCTGCGCGCCGAGGCCAAGCCCGCCGGCGGACTCCGGCGCGAGGATGCCGCCCCAGCCGAGCTCGCACATGTCGCTCCACAGCTTGCGATCGAAGGCCGGGCTCGCTCCGCGCAGCGCGCGCAGACGCGTCACCACCAAGCGAGCGTCGGCAGAAATCGGCGGCGCTGTCGCGCAACATGTCGAGCATCGCGAAGGGCTCGTTGTCGGTGGGCACGGCGGCGTGCGCGGAATCGCTCATGGCGGGAATGCTCCAAAATCGGGGGTCGAAACCAGGCTGGCCAGCGATGATAAAGTGCCGGGCAGTACAAAGAAACGCTGCGCGTCCCACCTGAACGCGCGCCGCGCCCGTCATCAGCCAGGGGAAGTCATGCAGCCACAACTCGTCAAGCTCGACATCGTCGAGGAATACATCGCCGTCGTGCGGTTCGCCAATCCGCCGGTCAATGCCCACAGCCAGCAACTGCTGGAAGAAACCGCCTACGTGTTCGACACCATCAGCGATCGTGACGACATCCGCGTCGCGGTGCTGACCGGCGAAGGCAAGACCTTCTGCGCCGGCGCGGACATCAAGGAGCGGGTCGGCACCGCGCCCGAGGCCGGCGGTCACTGGCAACGCAGCCGCCGCGCGCGCGAGGCCTATCACAGCATCATGGAATGCCGGAAGCCGGTGATCGCCGCCATCAACGGCGTGGCGCTGGGTGGCGGCCTGGCCTTCGTCGCTTCGTGCGACATCCTGGTGGCGGCCGAAACCGCCTGCATCGGCCTGCCCGAGATCGACGTCGGCCTGTTGGGCGGCGGTCGCCATGCGCAACGCCTGTTCGGACATTCGCGCCTGCGGCGCATGATGCTGACCGGCATGCGCGTATACGGGCCGGAGCTGTACCGCCTGGGCGTGGTCGAGGCGTCGGTGCCGCTCGCCGAGCTCATGGAGACGGCGCTCGGCATCGCGCGCGAGATCGCCGGCAAGAGCCCGCTTGCCATCGGCCTCGCCAAGCATGCGCTCAACAACATCGAAGAAATGACCTTGCGCGATGGTTACCGCTTCGAGCAGACCATGACCGGCCAACTGAGCCTCACCGAGGATTCGAAAGAGGCGATGCGCGCCTTCGTGGAGAAGCGCAAACCGGTGTTTCGCGGTAAATGAGCGAGGATTTGAACGCGCTGCTGCGCGCGGTGCCGTCCATCGACGAGTTGCTGCGCGCTGACGAATTGCAGGGCGCGTTGGCCGACGGCGGCCACGCCCTGGTGGCAGGCGTGGTGCGCGAGGTGGTCGATGATGCGCGTGCCGCCATCAAGCGCGAAGGCCAGGCCGCGCGCGAGGCGCTGGCCGGCGCGGCCTTGATCGCTGAAAGCCGGCGGCGCGTGGCGGCGCTGCTGGCGCCGTCCCTGCGACGCGTCTTCAATCTTACCGGCACCGTGCTGCACACCAATCTCGGTCGTGCGCCGCTGCCCGACGAAGCCATCGCCGCCATGACCGCGGTGGCATCCGGCGCCAGCAATCTCGAATATGAGCTCGGCAGCGGTCGCCGCGGCGATCGCGACGTGCACGTGGAGCAATGGATCTGTCGCCTGACCGGCGCCGAGGCCGCGACCGTGGTCAACAACAACGCCGCTGCCGTGCTGCTGGTGTTGAACACCCTCGCCAAGGGCAAGGAGGTGCTCGTATCGCGCGGTGAACTCGTCGAGATCGGCGGCGCGTTCCGTATTCCCGACGTCATGACGCGCGCCGGCGCGCGCATGGTCGAAGTCGGCACCACCAATCGCACGCATCGCGCGGACTTCGGCAATGCCATGAATGCGCGCACCGCGCTGCTGATGAAAGTGCATGCCAGCAACTACGCCATCAGTGGCTTCACCGCCGCGGTGCCTGAAGCGGAACTCGCCGCGCTGGCGCATGGCGCCGAACTGCCGTTCGCGGTCGACCTCGGCAGCGGCACTTTGCTGGACCTCACGCAGTTCGGCCTGCCGCGCGAGCCGACGGTGGCCAGCACCCTGGCAGGCGGCGCGGATCTGGTGACCTTCAGCGGCGACAAGCTGCTGGGCGGGCCGCAGGCAGGCATCATCGCGGGGCGCAAGGATCTCGTCGCGCGTTTGAAGCGCAATCCTTTGAAGCGCGCGCTGCGCGTCGACAAGATGACGCTCGCGGCCCTGGCCGCGGTGCTGCGCCTGTATGCCGATCCGGCCGTGGCGGTGGCGCGCGTGCCAACGTTGCGTCTGCTGACGCGCAAAGCCGACGATATCGGCGCGGCCGCCTCACGCGTCGCACCCGCCGTGGCCGGCGCGCTCGGCGCGCGCGCCGTGGTTGAAGTTCAAGCGTGTCACAGCCAGATCGGCAGCGGCGCGTTGCCGGTCGACCTGTTGGCGAGTTTCGCGCTGGCCATCCGCCTGCCGGGGCGCGGCGGCCGAGCGCTCGAGCAGCTGGCACGCGCGCTGCGTGCGCTGCCGGTGCCGGTGATAGGGCGCATCGCCGACGACGCCCTGCTGCTCGATCTGCGTACGCTCGACGATGAAGCGACTTTCAGCGCGCAGTTCGCGCGCTTCGATTGGGCGGCAACGCCATGATCATCGCCAGCGCCGGCCATGTCGATCATGGCAAGACCGCCCTGGTGCGTGCGCTCACCGGCGTCGACACCGATGCCCTGCCCGAGGAGAAGGCGCGCGGCCTGACCATCGAACTCGGCTTCGCCTATCACGATCTCGGCGACGGCAGCGCCACGGGGTTCATCGACGTGCCCGGCCACGAGCGCTTCATTCGCACCATGGTGGCGGGTGTCAGTGGCATCGACGTGGTGATGTTCGTGATCGCGGCGGACGACGGCCCGATGCCGCAGACCGCCGAGCATCTTGCCATTCTCGAATTGCTGGGCGTGACGCGCGGCGTGGTGGCCTTGAGCAAGGTCGATCGCGTCAGCGAAGCGCGGGTTGCCGAAGTCAGTGCGCTCATTCGTCGCCTGCTGGCGCCGACCGCCTTGCGCGACTGCACCATCGTGCCGGTATCGGCGCTGCAGAACATCGGCATCGATACCTTGCGCGGCGAACTCCTGGCCCTGCAACGCAGCTTGCCGCCACGTGCCGTCGAGGGCAATTTCCGTCTCGCCGTCGACCGCAGTTTTCTCCTGAAAGGCGCCGGACGCGTCGTCACCGGCACGGTGTTCAGCGGTGACATCGGCGTCGGCGACGCGGTATGGCACGTGCCGGACGGCGGCGAGCTGCGCGTGCGCGGCATGCATGTACACAACCGCGAGGCGCAGCGCGCGAGCGCCGGTCAGCGCTGCGCGTTGAACGTCAGCGGCGCGGGCCTGCGCGACGTCGAGATCCGGCGTGGGGACTGGATGGTGGCCGAGCCGGTCGCGTCGTCGACGCGGCGCATCGATGTCGAAGTGCGGGTACTCGCCGACGAGCCGCGCGCGCTGGCCAATCGCACGCCGGTGCACGTGCATATCGGCGCCGCCGATGTCACCGGTCGGCTGGTCACCCACGACGGCGGCGACATTGCGCCCGGCGCCAGCGCACTCGCGCAGATCATGCTCGACCATGCGTTGCACACCTTGCGCGGCGACCGCCTGGTGCTGCGCGACCAGTCGGCGCGCCGCACCGTGGGCGGCGGCGTGGTGATCGATCCCGCGCCCGACATGCGTAGTCGCAATCGCGACGAGCGGCGCGCCTTCCTCGAGGCCATGGCCGAGCCCAACGCGCAGCTTGCGCTGCCGGCGGCGCTGGCGGCCCTGCCCGGTGGCTTGGATCTCGCCGCCTTCATGCGCAACTGGAATCTCGATGCCACGCAACGCGCGGCCTTGTTGCAGACGCCCGGATTGAGACTGTGCGGTTCGCCGGATCTCGCCATCGGCGACGCGCACTGGCAACGCCTCGAGGCGCTCACCCTGGACGCCTTGGGCGAGCAACACCGCGCTCACCCGGAACGCCTCGGCGCGGGCGAGCGTGAACTCGAGAAAGGCCTGCGCGCGCGCCTTCTGCGCGGCGTGTTCGCGGCCCTCATCGACAGCCTGGTCGGCGCCGGCAGGGTGGTGCGCGACGGCGCGGTGTTGCGCTTGCCGACCCACAGCGCGCGCCGCTCGGCGGCCGACGATGCGTTGTGGAAGCGCGTGCAGCCGCTGTTGGCGAGCGATGCCATGAAGGCGCCGGTGGTGCACGATCTCGCGGCCGCGCTCAATCACAATCACAGCCTGCTCGAAGCCTTCCTCATCCGCGTTGCCAAGCAGGGACTGGTGGTGAAGGTCAGCGCCAAGCGCTATTTCCTGCCGACGGCCATGGCGCGCTTCGAGCAGCTGGTGCGCGAACTGACGCAGGGCGGCGGCAAGTTCAGCGCCGCGGATTTTCGCGACCGCGCCGGCGTCGGGCGCAACGCGGTCATCGAGATCCTCGAATACTTCGACCGCATCGGCCTGACCCATCGCAGCGGCGACCAACGTTCGCTGCTCGATACCAAGCGTCGCGGATGACGCGACGCGTACGCAACCCTCCACCTGGAAGACCCGAACCATGAAGTCGATTTGCCTGGACACTCCACAAGGCCGCATCGAAGGCCAATACGACAGCGCCTTCGCGAGCGTGGCCGACGCCTTCGTCGCCAACTTCAGCGAGCGTGACGAGGTCGGCGCCAGCGTCGCGTTGAACCTGGAAGGACGCACGGTGGTGGACCTGTGGGGCGGACGCCGCACACGCGACGGCGCCGCCTGGGAACGTGACACCGTGGCCACGGTGTTCTCCGCCACCAAGGGCGCGATGGCCTTGTGCGCGCACATGCTGGCGGATCGCGGCGCGCTCGATCTCGATGCCAGGATCAGCGACTACTGGCCCGAATTCGCGGTCAACGGCAAGGAGGACGCGCGCGTCGGCATGACCTTGGACCACAGCGTCGGCGTGCCCCATGTACGCGACGCGGTACCGGCCGGCGGCTTCTACGATTACGACGCGATGGTGAAACGCGTGGCCGCCGAGCCGGCCTTCTGGACGCCGGGCACACGGGTCGGTTATCACGCCATCACCATGGCCTGGACGGTCGGCGAACTCGTGCATCGCGCCGCGCGCCAGCGTCTCGGCGCGTTCTTTCGTGACGAAGTGGCGGCACCGCTCGGCCTCGAGTTCTGGATAGGCATGCCGCGCGAACTGCACGGGCGTATCTCGCCGATGATTCCGGCCACGCCCGACGCGCCGTGGCTGGAATCGCGTTTCGTGAAAGCCGCGCTCGGCACGCCGGGCACGCCCACCCAGCTGTTCATGCGCGACTTCATGCTGGTCGATGCCAACAGCGCCGACTGTCACGTCGCCGAGATCGGCTCTGCCAATGGCCTTGCCAACGGGCGCGCCCTGGCCGCCATGTATGCGCCGCTCGCCAACGGCGGCAGCATCAACAACACGCGCCTGGTCGGGCCGGACACGCTGACGCGCATGGCGCGCACCAGCATGGCCAGCCACGACGACGCGACCTTGCTCGCGCGCATGAATTTCTCGGAAGGATTCATGAAGGCGATCGACAACCGTCGGCGCGCCGACGTGGTCAATTCCAGTCTCCTGATCGGCGAGGGCGCGTTCGGCCATGTCGGCGCCGGCGGCTCGCTGGGCTTCGCCGATCCGGCGTGTCGCATGAGCTTCGGCTACGCCATGAACCGCATGGGCACGGGCTTGTTGCTCAATGCGCGCGGCCAGTCACTGGTCGACGCGGCTTATAGCGCGCTTGGCTATCGAAGCAATGCGAGCGGCGCCTGGATTGAATGAGTCCAGCCACGCGCGGCGATGGACCGCGGCGCGCTGAATCACTAGCATTACCGGCGGAAGAGCATCGTCTCCCGGTGGGGCGCCCGGACTTCAAATCCGGTGAGGCGCACGCATGTGTGCCTGGCAGGTTCGACTCCTGCCTCTTTCGCCAAATCCATGTGCCGGGCGACTCCTCGCATGCCCGGCCTGCGGCGCACTGCTGTAACCAAATCGTCCGGCGCGGCGAACTACCGGTTGCAGATGACATTCCGTACGCCCCACGCGCGGCGTGCCATTCACCGCAGCGGAGTCCGACATGAAATTTCCACGTTTGCTTGCCTGTCTTGTCACCTTGATTGCCTGGCCGTGGGCCGCTCACGCGGCGTCCGCCCCCATGCCCGCCACCGATCACATCAAGACCCTGGTGCTCGGCTCCGGCTGCTTCTGGGGCGCGGAGAAAGGCTACGCGGCGCTGCCGGGCGTGGTTGACGCGGTATCGGGCTATGCCGATGGCCGCAATGTCGAGGTCAACTACGAGGCCATCAGCAGTCGCGAACACAAGCGCGATCCGGACAACTACGCCGAGGTGGTGGAGGTGCGTTACAACAGCTCGCTGCTGTCCACCCGTGCGCTGCTCGAGCACTTCTTCGAGGCGCATGACCCGACGCAGAAGAACCGCCAGGGCAACGACGTCGGCACGCAGTATCGCTCGCTCATTCTCTACAGTGACGACGAGCAGCGCGCGGCCGCGGTCGCCGCGCGCGACGATTACCAGAAGCTGCTGAGCAAGGCCGGTTACGGCGCCATCGTCACCGATATCAAGCCGCTGGAGAAATTCCATGCGGCCGAGGAGTATCACCAGGACTACCTGGTCAAGAATCCCCACGGCTACTGCCCGAACCATGCCACCGGCGTGCGCTTCGCCGCTCATGTGGCTGACGCGACGCGCGCCATCGACAACCACGCGCTGCTGAAAGGCAAGCACATCGTGGTGCTGGAAGCCGAGCACTGCCCCTATTGCGCGCGCTTCAAGAAAGACGTCACCGATGCCTATGCCGGCAGCGTGCCGCTCAGCTTTCGTGATGCCTCCGGGCTCGGAGGTCTCACGCTCAAGACCCCGACCTGGGCCACGCCCACCGTGTATTTCCTCGATGACGGCAAGGAAGTCGCCGGTTACCAGGGCTATATGAGCGCCGCCGAGTTCTACCAGGCGCTGGGCGCTTTCAAGCTCGGCAAGAGCCAGGCCTACAAGGTCGCTTTCGGCAAGGGTACCGACAGCCGCTACTGCCGGCGCTACGACGAGTTCAAGGACACGCCCGACGGCGTGTTCATCGACAAGCTGAGCGGCGCGCCCTTGTTCGATACGCGTGACCGTTTCAATTCCGGCACCGGCTGGCTGTCCTTCACGCGCTCGGTGGACGGTGCGACGCTCAGCGTCGCCGATCACAGCTACGGCATGGAGCGCACCGAGGTGCTGTCCAAGAGCAGTGGCATCCATCTCGGCCACGTGTTCGACGATGGTCCCAACGGCCAGCCGCGTTACTGCATCAACGCCACGGTGCTGGAGTTCAAGCCGCGCGTCCATTGAGCGGCGCGCGCCGCCGCGGCCGTCTCGTGAGCGGCGTCCGCATCGGCTATGCTCGAAGCCCTCACAGCTGTACGGCGCGCGCCATGAATGATATTCGTCTGACCCAGTTCTCCCACGGTGGCGGCTGCGGCTGCAAGATTGCGCCGGCCCTGCTCGCCGACATGCTGTCGGCGGTGCCGCAGGGCCTCGTGCCGCCGGACCTCATGGTCGGCACCGAGCATTCCGACGACGCCGCCGTGTATCGCCTGAACGACACGCAGGCCATTGTCGCGACCACCGATTTCTTCACGCCGGTGGTGGATGACCCGCATGATTTCGGACGCATCGCCGCCACCAATGCGCTGTCGGACGTCTACGCCATGGGCGGCACGCCGATCATGGCGCTGGCGGTGGTCGGCATGCCCATCGACAAACTGCCGGCCGAGGTCATCGGACGCATCCTCGAAGGCGGCGCTTCGGTGTGTCGCGCGGCCGGTATTCCGGTGGCGGGCGGTCATTCCATCGATACCTTGGAGCCCATCTACGGCTTGGTCGCGCTGGGCGTGGTCAATCCGGAAAAAGTCAAAACCAATGCCGGCGCGCAGGCAGGAGACACCCTGATCCTGTCCAAGCCGCTCGGCGTGGGCGTGCTGTCGGCAGGACTCAAGAAAGGTCTGTTGAGCGCCGAGCAGTACGCCGAGATGCTGCGCTGGACCACCACGCTCAACCGCGTCGGCGCGCGCCTTGCGCACCTGCCCGGCGTGCATGCGTTGACCGACGTCACCGGCTTCGGCCTGGCCGGCCACCTGTTGGAAGTGTGTCGTGCCTCGCGTCTCGGCGCCGAGGTGTATGCCCGGCAGTTGCCGATCATCGACGCCGCGCTCAGCCTCGCCAAGAGCGGCATCGCCACCGGCGCCTCGAATCGCAACTGGGCGAGCTACGGCAGCGCGGTGTCGCTGCCCGGTGCGGCGCCAGCCCACCTGCAGACCCTGGTCACCGACCCTCAGACCAGCGGCGGCCTGCTCATCGCCTGTGCAGCGGAGGCGGAACAGGACGTCATGGGGCTGGTGCGCGAAGTGCAGGGCAACGAGGCGTGGGTGGTGGGGCGCATGGTGGAGGGTGAGCCACGCATCAGCGTCGCGTGATTGGCCGTCGGGCCGAATTCATTTCCGTGTCCGTGCCCAATGAGAGCTCTATCAGTGAGCCATGTCAGGCTGAAGCCTGACCCACGATGCATCGCCCGGTTTGTGGGTCAGGCTTCAGCCTGACATTGCAAGCTCAGTGCGCGCGCCGCGCATTGCGGGCATGAATTCGACCCCACGATTTCAGCGCGGCAAGCCATAGAACCGTGCCGCGTTTTCGCCCAGCACCAGGCGCTGGTCGGCTGCCGGCAGCGGCGCCAGGCGCTCACGCATCTCGCGCACCACGCCCATCGAGGCGTCGATGTGCGGATAGTCCGACGCCCACACGAAGTATTGCGCGCCGACGTGGCGCACCACCTCGGCGGTGATGGTCTCGTCCGGATCGGCCGACACCAGGCACTGCCGTTTGAAATACTCGCTGGGCTTCATGCTCAAGGACGTGCGTGAGCGCATCACCTCGAACTTGTGATCGAGCCTGTCCAGCCACGCCGAGATCCAGTTGGCGCCCGATTCCAGCACCGTCACCTTGAGGCGCGGATAGCGTTCCAGCACGCCGGTGGTGAGCAACTCGGTGAAGGCCGCCATCACGTCGATGGCCAGGAACGCGAAGTTGAACAGGCCGAAGCGTTCGCCATTGGCATCGTCGAGCGGGTCGGCATAGCTGGTGGTGGGCTGGTCGCGCACCACCACGTGGAACGCCACCGGCAGTTCGAGTTCCTCGGCCGTCGCCCAGAACGGCGCGAGCGCGGCATCGTCGAAGCGTCGGCGGTCACGCGCGTACATGTCGGGCGAGATGTAGATGCCGCGACAGCCCGCCGCGTGGGCGCGCCGCATCTCGGCCACCGCCAGGCCGACATCGAGCAGGTTGAGATGCATGATGGGCACCAGCCGTTTGAAATCATGGCTGCAGAAGTCGACCAGCCAGCGGTTGTAGGCTTCGGTGTAGGCATGCGCCAGCGCCGCATCGCGCACGTGACCCTCCCAGCAAATGCCGATGGTGGGATAGAGCAGCGCCACGTCAATGCCTTCTTCATCCAGTACCGCGAGGCGCGCGGCCGGGTCGTGACTGCCGGGCGGGCAGCCGTCCTCGTAGCTCAAAAGGCCAGTGGTCAGGAGTTCGGTCGGGTCCATGTCGACGCCGCCCAAGCCTGCCAGGCGGCCGCGCACGGCCTCCAATACCTGGCCGTCGATCAACAAGACCTCGTTGCCTTTGGCATCGTGGTCGATACGAATTGCGCGCTCGCGAAAGCGCGGTGCGATGTATTTCTGCCAGGTATCGCGCGGTTCCAACACATGGCCATCGGCGTCGACGGTGTAGACGCGGGCCGCATTCGATTCGGACATGCTGTTCTCCCCCGGCGCGGAGTGCGCCAAGGGTCAAGCCTAGACCGCCCGGGCCGCGTTCGCGACCTCGGAACCGCCATGTGCTCAGCACACGCGCGCCTGGCGTGACGCGGGTGACGGCGACAGAGCGACCGCGCCATCGACCACCAGGCTTTCGTCCAGCAGCTGCGGGCGGCCGACGGCGTAGCCTTGCGCAAAGTCGACGCCGATGCCCCGCACCAGGCCCAGCACCTCTTCGTCTTCGATGAACTCCGCGACGGTCTCAATGCCGAGGGCATGCGCCATGTCGTTGATGGCCGTGACCATCACCAGGTCGACCGGGTCGCGGGCAATATCGCGCACGAACATGCCGTCGATCTTGACGTAATCGATGTCGAGGTTCTTGAGCTGGCCAAACGAGGAAATGCCGCTGCCGAAGTCGTCCAAGGCGAAGCGGCAACCGAGGTGCTTCAGCTGTGCAATGAACTCGCGCGCCTGCGAGAGTTGCGCGATGGCGGCGGTCTCCGTGATCTCGAAACAGATTGCGGTCGGCGGTACCGAACGACGCCTGAGTTGCTCGGCGATGAAGTGCGTGGTGGCGTTGTCACCCACCGACAAACCCGACAAGTTGACGTTGAAGGTCGGGCACGCAATGCCTTTGGCGAGCAGCCCTTCGATGAATTCGAACAGGCGCGCGACCACCCAGCGATCGAGGCGCGGCGCGAGGTTGTAACGTTCGGCGGCGGGCAGAAACGCACCGGGCGGCGCCAGCTCGCCGTCCGGCAGCAGCATGCGCAGCAGCACCTCGTAGTGCACCGCTGGCCGGCGGCCGGCGCCGATCGCCATGATCGGCTGCGCATAGAGCTGGAAACGATGGTTCTGCAGCGCGTCGGTGATCAACGGCACCCAGCGCATCTGGCCGTGTTGAATGGCGACCTGGGTGTCCTGGTCATGGAACACCCGCACGCAATTGCGCCCGGCGTCCTTGGCCGCGTAGCAAGCGGCGTCGGCGCAGCGCAACAGTTCGGCCGGCGGCGTCGCGCCATGGGCGGCCACCAGGCCGGCGCTGAAGCTGAGATTGAAGGCCTTGCCTTCCCACACGAAGCGCATGTCGGCCAGCGCTTCGCGCACCCGTTGCAGCACCGCTTCGGCGAGGTCCAGGCCGCTGGCCATGATGATCGCGAACTCGTCGCCACCAAGGCGCGCGAGCACGTCCTGGCTACGCAGGCGCTCCTTGAGGGCGGTCGCCACCTGGCGCAGCAGTTCGTCGCCCGCGCTGTGCCCGCAGGTATCGTTGATGACCTTGAACTGGTCGAGATCGAGGAACGCCACGGTCAGCGCACCGCTCGCGCGCGAGGCATCGAGCAACTCGAGCAGGCGCGCTTCGAATCCACGGCGATTGGGCAAGCCCGTCAGGCCGTCGTGAAGCGCCTGGAAAGCGAGTTGCTCGGACAGCTGGCGGGTCTCGCTGACGTCGATGAGGATACCGTTCCATTCGCAGGTGCCGGTTTCGTCCGGCGGCGACGGTAGAGAGTTGCCTCGCACCCAGCGCACCGCGCCGCGCTCGGTGCGAACACGGAATTCGTGCATCCACGGCCCGCCGTCGCGCGTGGCCTGTTCGATACTGTGCATGAGGGGCGGCAGGTCTTCCGCCACCACCCGCGTCAGCAGGGCATCGAGGGTGGTCGGCGTGGGCGCGCCATCGATGTCCAGCAGCGCTCGAATGCCATCGCTCAAGAACGTCAAGCCTTGGTGACCGTCGGCGCGACGCTCGAACTGGTAGACCGCGCCCGGCAATGCATTGGTCACACCGCGCAGGCGCCGCTCACTCGCCTGCAAGGCACGCTCGGCGGCTTTCCTGGCGCTGATGTCGCGCACCGCCGCCACCACGTGGAATTCATCGAGGGTGATGACCGGCGCGAGGCTGATCTCCACCGCCACGTTGTGGCCGTCGCGATGGCGTAGCGCCAGTTCCCTGCCGCTGCCCATGTAGCGCATACGTGGGCTCTTCATGTAATTCGCCACGTGCTGGCCATGGCCGGCATGCGCCGTCGGCACCAGGCAATCGACCGGCTGGCCGATGAGCTCCGCGGCATCGTATCCAGAAAGCGCCAACAGTGCGGCGTTCACGCTTTCGATCCGGGCATCGCCATCGAGCACCACGATGCCGTCGGGTGAGTTCTCGGCCAGCGCCAAGTAGCGGGCACGCATGCGCTGCAATGCGCGGGAACGGCTGTCGATGCTGAGCGCGAAGGCCACGCCCAGCAGCACGATGAACGTCGACATCAACAGCAGGCCGCCGGGGTGCGGCACACCGTGCAGCAGCCAGGGAGCGGCCGCCGCCAAGGCAATCGCGGCCAGCCAAGCGCCGAACGTCCGGGTAGCGCGTGTCGGTGAGGTCGTCATCGCGGCGTCCTGGTCTGTGGACTTCATGGCGGGGTCCTCTTGTCGTCGTAACGACAGGTGCGTTGCTTATTTCGCTGGCGGCGATTCGCATATCGACGGTGTGCGAAATGCCATGCAACGATAGCGGTAATGGCTCGCGAGATTGGATTGTCGAAATGTCCGAACCTGCGCTCGGAAATGTCCTATGGCCGACGCGGACGAGGGCGTGACGCCACCATCGTTGCCCTGCTGTCGCGGCGCTGGTCAGGGGCTTGGCGCCAGCGGCACGCTGATGTTCAGGCGCAGTCCGCCGAGCGGACTGGTGTCGAGCGACAGGCTGCCATTCAACAGATGTACGCGCTCGCGCATGCCAAGCAAGCCATAGCCGCGACGCGCGGCGGCGTCGCTGACCTTGCCCTGGCCGTCGTCTTCCAGCGTCAACACGAGGTGCGCGTCGACGACCGACAGCGTGATGATGGCGTGGCGCGCGTTGGCATGCTTGGCGACGTTGGTCAAACCTTCCTGCGCGATGCGGTAGAGATTGACGGTCAGCGACTCGCTCAATCTCGGTAAGGCGTCCCGCGCACTGACGTGGCAGTCGACGGAATACAAGGCGCTGAACTCGCGGGCCAGCTGCTCGAGGGCGGCGCCGAGGCCGAGGTGGTCGAGGCTGGGCGGGCGCAACCAGCTCACCAGGCGGTCGGCATCGCACAGCAGCGTATCGATCAGCTCATGCATCTTCTCGGAGATGGCCGCGGCGCGCCGCGGGTCGCCGCGCGCCGAGGGCGTGTCGAGCAACGCGAGCTGCGATTTCAGCACCGTCAGCGTGCCACCCAGCACGTCGTGCAGATCGCGCGCGAGCTGTTTGCGCTCTAGCTCATGACCATCCTGCAGCTGATGCAGCAAGGCGCGTAGCTCGTCCCGCGCGCGGCGCAGCTCCACCTGCTCGGAGATGTCCATTGCCATGCAGCCGACATAGCGACGGCCGTCCGCGCCGGCCAGGGGAAATTTCGTCTTGAACCACCAACTGCGGTGGCCGCCGGCGTCGACACTGTCTTCGACGTACTGCATGGCCTCGCCGCGCGCCAGCACTTCGCGAATGCGAAGGCGCACGGTCGCCGCCGTTTCGGCGGGAAACAGGGACTCGAGGCGGCCCTCCGCCAGGCCGTTTTCGCCAAGGCCAAGGGCGCGGCGCAGGGTTGAATTCATGAACACCAATTGGCCGTGGTCATCCATCACCCAGGCCCGGAACCGTTCGTTGTCGAGAAACGCCTCGAGTCGCAGTTCGCTGGTGCGCTTGGCTTGCTCGGCGCGCTTGAGGGCCGTGATGTCGACACTCAGGCCGCCCACGTAGCGTCGGCCGGGCAGGTCGCGGAACACGAATTTGCTCGAGGCCCAGTAGCTTTCCTCGCCGCCGGGCGTGACCATGCGGTCGATGACCTCGGTCGGACGCTCGTCGCTGAGCAGGGCATCGTGTTCGTGGGCAATCCTTTCCGCGATGTCCGCCGGCCATAGCGCGTCCTCGGTCTTGCCGTACCATTGCGCGCGGCTTACGCCCAGCAGCCGCTGGTAGTTCTCGCTGACGAAGCCGTAGCGATGCTGCTCGTCCTTCGCCCACGCGACGACCTTGCGGTTGCCGAGCAGGGCGCGCACGAATTCGGGGCTGCCAAAAAAGTCTTCGAGCGCGTCCTCGGTTTCCAAGGGCAGCAGGATGCCCGCCAGGCGGCGGGATGTGCCGTCATCGATGCGTCCGCCGCGCGAGGCGATGCGGCGGATCTCGCCGCTGCCGCGATGAACGAGGCGGCAAATGATGGACACTGGTGCCGCATCGTCGGCCAGCGCCGCATGCACGGCGGCATCGACCGCGGCCCGGTCGTCAGGATGGACGATGTCGCGCAGTATCGCCGGCTTTCCTTCGCCCGGCGGGTCGAGACCCAGAAATTTGCTCAAGCGCGCGTCACAGAACACGCGGTCGGACTCGACGTCGTACTCCCACACGCCGAAGCCGGCCGCGGCTTGCGCCCGTGTCACGCAGGGCGTCGTGCCCTGTTGCTCATTGCCCATACAGCTCGCTCGTCGTTGTATCCATTACCTGGGGTGCGTGCCTCCTGGTGCGGCGCTCGCATCCTTACTGTCCACCATGGGAGCGGTGATTGCCCCCCAGGTTGCGTGCTTGCGAACCTGGCTTTGACCAGGGTCAGAAACAGGGCACCGCACGCTTGCGTACGCAAGCGCCGCCTGGATGCCTGGCGCGCCATCCACGCAGCGTCGAGTCGACCGCGACTGCCGGCATCCGCACCCAGCCAGCGCTTGAAATGGGGGCGTTTGCGTCCACCTCAAGCGCGAGGAATCGACCTGATGGCGGCACGGTTGCGTTGCGCGAGCCGACTGTAGACTTGCTTGAGATGCGCCAGCGTGGTCGACAGCTCCGCGGCGTCGGTGGCAGCACGCTCGCCGCGATTGACCAGCGCCTCGATGAGCTTGAGCGTGTTCATGCCCAGTTCGTTGTACTGATCGACCATCGCCCGCACGTCACGTTCCAGCGTGGCGCCGGCGACGTTCTGCGCATGTTTACCGGCGCGGCGTCGCGCCGAATCTATCGCCACGGGGCGGCGCGCCAGGCCGTGCAGTTCGAGCACAAATTCGTCACTGTCGGGCACGCTCGCCATTGTCCATGTGAGCTCACCGCGCGTGCCGCGCGTGGTCGCGCCGGGGACGGGGAACATGTCCACTTCGGCGAGATCGAAATCGATGAGGCTCGCTCGTGTGCCGCGGTAGCGGGTGGATGCCGCGCATTTCTCGATGGTGACGAGCGAAGGCGGGTGGGGGCGGAGTCGGGTGCCGAACATCGGGGCGCTCCTTCACGTTTCGGACAATGAGACAGCCACGGACTCGCGCGGCGCCTCGTCGATGAAACGTTCCATGCCGGCGATGGCAAAGACATCGACCAGGTGGTTGTCGACCTTGGTCACCGACACGCGCACGCCGAGGCGCTCCTCCACGTGCAGCAGCAAGCCCAGGAACCAGGTCGGCATGCTGTCGAGGCGCGAAATGTCGACCTCGATTTTGCGCGCATTGCCAATCCGCTCCACGACGCCGCGGATTTCGCGGTAATCCTCGAAGCGCAAATCCTGGGGCACGTGTAGGCGCAGGCCGATGGGGCTGCGGCTGATGATGATTCGTTCGTTCATGGCGACCACCTCTGTGCGTCTCGCCGCGAGAATCACGGAAGATGCCGCGATTCCGGACCTGGACTCTATCGGCGTCGAAGCGCGTGGCGGACAGGCGGTGCCTATCCGAATGTGGCATCGGTCGAGTCTGGCGAAACTAGGAGTCGTCCGATTTTGTGGCGCACCCTTTCAGTGCCGCTCGAGGAGGCGTTTGGTATCGATGGTGTGTGCCGCTGTCGCCGCCGCGCGGCCCCGCATTGCCGCGCGGCGGCAGCAAGGATATTCAATTGTTTAACTTGCGCGAGAAAGCGCATAGAGTTTCGCGCCACTACCCGGCGCGAGCGTCGCGGCGGAGTGGCGGCGCGCGGGGCAGGCGCCTGACATACGGCTGGACGCCACCATGTTCAACCGTGTCGCGCGGGCTCAAATCGAGTTGGCGCCGACGACCTTGGGGAGGGCTTGCACCGTGGTCAAGGTGATGATAATCGACGATCACCCGGTCGTGCGCTGGGGATTCCGCCAGATAGTGAACGAACTTGCGCCCGATATCGAAATAGTCGCGGATGCCGCCAACGGCCCGGAGGCGCTGCTGGAACTCGACCGTCAGTCCGCGGACGTGGCCGTGCTCGACATCGGCCTGGGCGGGCGCAGCGGCCTCGAGCTGCTCGAGCGGCTGCGCGGTCATCGCAGTGAAGTACGCGTGTTGTTCTACACGCGCTATTCGGAACACGATTTTGCCCTGCGCGCGTTCCAGGGCGGCGCCAAGGGCTATATCAGCAAGGAAGAATCGCCGGCGGAGATCGTGCGTGCGGTACGTGAAGTGGCCGCCGGCGGCACCTACATGTCACGCACCGCGGCGCAGATCCTCACCTCGGCCGTGAGCAACCAACGCGGCGAAGGTGAACACGAGAACCTGAGCCGCCGTGAATTCGAAGTGTTCCGCATGCTGGTCGACGGCCTGTCGGTCACCTCCATCGCGCGGCGCCTGCATCTGAGCGTCAAGACCATCAGCACTCACCGCAGCAACGTTCTCGCCAAGCTGGGGGTGCGCAGCACGGCGGACCTGGTGCGCTATGCCATCGGTCGCGGTCTGAGTTCGTGAAGCACGACGCGATGCCGGCGTTCAGCTGTCGCCCTGCTTGCGCGTCGGCTCGAACTTGCGCAGGTACTTGCTGAGGCTCGCCAGCAGTTCCAGGCCGCCGTGGCCGGCGATCAGGCGCTCGGCCAGGGTCTGCAGTTTTTCCTGGTGGCTGCGCGCGGCGTAGCGCAGCACTTCGAAGGCCTCGCCGTCGCTCAGCCCGAAGCGCTCCATGACGATGCCGACCGCGATGCTGACGGCTTTCTTGTCTTCGAAATCGCCCGACAGCTTTTCCACCGAGCGCATCAGTTTGCTGATCTCGGTGGCGCGGGTGAGGGCGGTGGCGACCGCCGCGGTGAGTTGCTCGATGCCGACCGGCTTGACCAGGTAGGTGATCGCACCGCTGCGTGCCGCGCGTTCTATGGCATCGCTTTCGGTCTGCCCGGTGAGATGGATGAACGGAATGCCGTGTTCGGTGGCGAGACGCTGGCCGAGTTCGATGCCATCGCCATCGGGCAGGCCGATGTCGATGAGCGCCAGATCGATGTGTTCGTGCTCGATGACTTCGCGCGCGGCGGCGGCGGACTCGGCGCTGGTGGTGTTGTAGCCGCTGACCTTGAGCGCCTGCACCAGGAAGCGCAGCAAGCCCGGGTCGTCTTCGACGACGAGAATGGCGTGGGTCTTGTGACTGTCGTGCTTCATCGGTGAATCGCTATTCGAGTTGCGGGGCGGTCAGCCTCACGCCGTGCATGGGCCGGGAGGTCGAGCAGCAAACTCTGGCGACTTCGGCTTCGCGAAACACAGCATTCCTTGCCGGGCATCAGCGTGAATCGAGAATTGCGAACGACGCAGCGGCGGGGTGGGGCCGGGCCAGCATCATGCCGCGTCGCCCGAGGCCAGGCAAGGTCGCGGGTGCCGCACTCGACCATTTGTATCAATTGACGTGTCATCCGGGGATGACGGCGATGGACTTCGCGGCGCCCTCAGTTGCCACCGGCGACCGGCAGGTCCAGCCAGAACGTGCAACCCTTGCCTTCGGCGCCCACGGCGCCGAGGTTGCCGCCCATCGCTTCGGCAAGTTGCTTGCTCAGCGCAAGCCCGAGGCCCAGTCCTTCGACACTGATGCGTTCGGCATCGAGGCGCTGAAACGGCACGAACAGTTTGCCGATCTGTTCGGCCGACAGGCCCGGACCATTGTCGGCGACTGTCACGCGCACGTAGCCGGGCGCGATGTCGCTGTCCAGGGACAACACCACTTCGCCACGCGGATGGTTGTACTTCACGGCGTTGCCGAGCAGGTTCAACAGGATCTGGCGTACCCGCGTGCGGTCGGCCATCACCCACGGATCGGCGCCGGCCGGCGGCGTGAAATGCACGTCGATATGCCGATGGCGCGCTTCGCTTTGCACCATCGCCAGGCATTCGCCGCAGGTGTCGCGCAGATTCACGCGCTCGAACGCCACCCGCAGCTTGCCAATCTCGATGCGGGTCAGATCCAGCATCTCGTCGACGATGTCGAGCAGGTGACGGCCAGCCGCCAGGATCTCGTCCACGCTCTCGCGCTGTTCGTCGCACAGCGGGTGACGCTTGTCGTAATGCATGAGCTGGCTGAAGCCGAGGATGGCATTGAGCGGCGTACGCAGTTCATGGCTCATCTTCGATAGGAACTCGGACTTGGTGCGATTGGCGCTTTCGGCTTCGTCTTTCAGGCGTTGCAGTTCGGCGATGCGTTTGCCGTCCGTGATGTCTTCGACGAAACCGGCGATGCGGTACAGGCGCCCCTGGTCATCCTCGATGGGAAACCCGCGGCCGCGCATCCAGCGTATTTCGCCGCTGGACTTGACGATGCGGAATTCGACATCCACCTGGCCGCTGCGCAGACAGGCCAGGAACACCTCGCGCAGTCGCGCGAGATCGTCGCCGTGCACGCGCGTCAGCCACAGGCGTTGGTCGTCGTAGGCGCTGGCGGGTGGCAGGTCCCAGGTGCCTTCGTAGGCCGGGCTCACGTAGATGAGCTTGCCGGTGCCCGCTTCCAGCAGCCAGAACACCTGGTCGACATGTTCGGTGATCTGGCGCAGGCGCAGCTCGCTTTCCTTGGCCACCAGTTCTATCTGTTTGCGCGCGGTGATGTCCTGGCCGATGCCGACCAGGCGTTGCGCACGGCCCTGGCTGTCGCGTTCCACGCTCCCTTGTTCGTGGATATGTCGGATCTCGCCGTCGCCGCGCACGATGCGATGGTCGAAGTCATAGCCGCCGCTGTTGGCGATGGCGCTGCCGATGTGGCTCTGCACGATGTCGCGATCGTCGGGATGGACGCGGTTCAGGAACTCGTCGAAGGTGTTGGTCGAGCGGGAGATCGGTAAATCAAAAATGCGCCGTAACTGGTCGGACCACAACAGGCTGTTGTCGCCGAGATCGATCTGCCAGAAGCCGAGATTGCCGACCAGCTGCGCGCGTTCCAGGCGTCGCGCGTATTCGACCAGTTCGCTGTGCTGGCGGCGCCGCTCGGTGACGTCGGAGGTGACACCGGCGATGGCCAGCGGAATGCCGCGCGCGTCGCGCACCGAGCGGCCCTTGTCATGTACCCAGCGCACTTCGCCGTTGGGACGCACGATGCGGTATTCGGAGTCGAGTGGCGCGCCATGCAGCATGGCGGTGAACTCGCCGGACATGCGTTGCCGATCCTGCGGATGGATGGATTCGAGCCAGCCGACCGCGTTGCCGCGCGCCGACGAACTCGGGCGCCCGAAGATCAGTTCGAAGCCGGGGCTGACGTAGAACGGCGTGGAACTGTCCAGCGTCAGCAGCCAGAACGAGTCGGTGATGGTTTCGGTGATCTGGCGCAGGCGCATTTCGCTCTGCAGCAGCGCCTGTTGCGCCTCGTGTCTTTCGGTGATGTCGCGCACCAGGCCGGTCATGCGCTGCGCGGTGCCGTCGGCTTCGCGTTCGATGGTGGCCTGGGAATGCAGCAGCACCTGGCGGCCGCTGCGCAGCACCACGCGGTGCTCGATGTCGTAGGTGTCGAGCCCGGCGATGGCCGAGGCCACCGCTTCGGTCACCAGCTTGACGTCGTCCGGATGCAGGAACTCGGTGTAATTGTCGATGGTCAGCGGCGGCTCGTCAGCGTCGAGCTCGACCAGCGCGCGCATTTCCGGCGACCAGTAGATGTCGCCGCTGAGCAGATCGAGCTCCCACAGGCCGAGCTTGGCCGCGCGTTGCGCCTGCGCCAGGCGCGCGGCATTGCGTTCGATAAGCTTCTGCTGCTCGTGGCGTTCGGTGATGTCGCTGATGATGCTGGCCAGGCCGATGACCACGCCTTCGTCGTTGCGCACCAGGTCGGCCTTGTCGTGCACCCAGCACACTTCGCCATTGGCGCGCACCAGGCGGTATTCGGCGACGAAGCTGCCGCGTGCCAGGGTGCCGGCGAACTCGTTGGCGATGCGTGCGCGATCGTCGCCGTGCACCATGTCTATCCAGGTCATCGTGCCCTGCACGAGATCAGCGTTCGAGATGCCGAAGATCCGTTCGTGGGCGGGACTGGCGTAGATGAGCTCGGTGCGGCGCAGGTTGGTCAGGCAGAACGCCTCGCTGCTGGCGTTGGCAATCTGGTGCAGGCGCGTCTCCTGTTCCTGCAGCGCGCGGTTGGTTTCGACCGAGTCGGTGACGTCCTGCGCGATGCCGACGAAGCCGCGTTGCTCGGCGCCGTCCATGAATGGCGCGAACTCCACGCGGTAATGGCGCTCGGCGCCGTCGCTGGGCCGCCTGGCAGGACCGGTGGGACCAAACGTCACGCGCTCGCCAGCCATCACGCGCTGCGCGTAAGGCAGTACCCGTGGTGCCAGCTCCGGCGTCAGCACATCGGCAAGTCGTCGGCCAGGGAACCAGTCCTCGGGCTGACCGCACCACTCGGCGAATTGGCGGTTGACGTAGGTGAAGCGCGCATCGACGTCGAACGCCGCGACCAGCGCCGGAATGGCGTTGATCACGGCGCGCAGTTCCCGCGCGGCCTGGCGCAGGGCATCGTCGGCGTGGCGCGCGTCGGTGATGTCTTCGATGAGCGCGATGAAGCCGCGTGTGACTCCCGCCACGGTGTCGGGCAGCAGGCGCACGCGCAGCACGCGGTCGGCATCGCTAAAGCGCTCGTTGCGGCGCGGGTAGTCGAAGTCGATGCTTTCGCCGCGCAACGCGCGCTGCATCAAGGGGCCGGTCAAGGCGTAGACCTCGCCCACCACGTCCTCGACGCGCTTGCCGATGAAGGCGTGGACCGGCAGCTGGTACCAGGACAGGAAGCCGGCGTTGACGTAGCGATAGCGCAGGTCGGCGTCGATGTAGGTGATCAGCGCCGGCAGGTTGTCCGCCACCGCGCGCATTTCCCACTGCGCGCGCAGTGCGGCGTCCTCGGCCAGCCGCCGCTCGGTGTCGTCGGTGACCATGGTGTAGATACCCTGCACGCCGTGCGGGCCGTGATCGGGCACCAGGTAGGTATCGAGGATGCGCACTTCGCTGCCGTCGGGTGACAGACGCTCGAAACTGAAATTGATGGCCTCGCCGTCCATCGCCCTTTGCAGTTGCGGCAGGATACGGCGGTAGATCCCGTCGCCCATCACTTCCTGCACGGTGCGTCCGACGAACCAATCGCGCGGCTGGCCGTACCAGTGTTCATAGGCGGAGTTGACGAAGCGGTAACGCCAGTCGGCATCGTAGTAGGCGATGAACACCGGCACGTTGTCGACGATGTCGCGCAGCTGCTGCTGGGCGGTGCGCATGGCGCGTTCCACCGAGCGGTAGTCGGTGATGTCTTCGACCACCACCACGATGCCGTCCTGGCGCCCGTTGACGATGTTGGGCGTGTAGCGGGCACGCATGTCGCGCAGCACGAGCGGCTCGCTGGGGACGTAATGACCTTCGTATTCGAAATCCACCGCGGTGCCGGCCAGGGCGGTGTGGAGGTAGGGCTCGATGCACCGGTAGATTTCCTCGGGCAGGGTGTCGGCGACGCGCCGTCCGACGAACCAGTCACGCGGCTTGCCCCAGATTTTCTCGTATTCGGCGTTGACCAGCCGGTAGCGCTGGTCTGGGCCGATGGAGGCAATCAGCAGCGGCGCGACGTCGACCATGGCGGCCAGCGTCGCGTAAGTATCGGGGTTGAATTCCGGCGGGGAACTCAGGGTCATGGGCTGGGGTGCCGTCGCCAGTGGAGGGAACTGCGGCAAATTACCGGCCGTCGCGGCTACAATCGGCGCGGCGTGCGCGGGTATTATCCGGGGGCGCGGGCTGTCCAGGCAATCGCCGCGCACGCCGGACCACCTGTTCGCCACCGAGTCGAAGCGATGAAAATCCTGTATGTCGAGGACAACGCCGCGAATGCGCGCCTGGTCGCCAAGTACCTCGGACTCAAGGACGATATCGCGCTGCTGGAGGCGGCCACCGCCGAAGAGGGGTTGGAGCTGGCGCGTGCCGAGCGCCCGGATCTCATCCTCATGGATTTGAACCTGCCGCGCATGTCGGGCTCCGATGCACTGCGCGCGCTGCGCGCCGAGCGCGGCACCCAGGACATCGTGGTGGTGGCGGTGTCGGCCGACGCGGTGCCCGACAACATTCGTGCCGCGATGGCCAACGGCTTCAACGATTACCTGACCAAGCCCCTGGACTTTCGCCGCTTCGACCACATCATTGAACGCTATCGTCCGGCCTAGCGGTTTTTCACCAAGCTGCCAGGCGCCGACGCCAGGCCACACACTGCCGAGGATTGCATGACTACGCGAGATGCCAAATCCGCCGCCGCCGCGGCGGCCCGCGATTTACTGTGCCGTTGCTACGACGGTGTGCTGGCGACGGTGTCGGTCGACGTGGCCGGCTATCCTTTCGGCTCGGTGGTGCCCTACTGCCTGGATCAGCACGGTCGGCCGCTGATCCTCATCGCCTCGATCGCGCAGCACACCAAGAACATCCGCGCCGACGCGCGCGTGTCGCTGACGCTGTTCGATCGCGGTGAGCCTGATCTGCAGGCGGCCGGGCGCGTGACGGTGCTGGGTGACGCGCGCCGGCTCGGCGACGACGAGCGCGCGCTGGCGCTGCGCTACTACCGCTACTTTCCGCAGTCCCACGACTACGACCGCACCCACGATTTCGCCTTCTACGCCATCGCCCCGCGCCGCATCCGTTACATCGGCGGCTTTGGCGCCATCCACTGGTTCGAGCCCGACAGCGTGGTGCTCGCCAATCCCTTCGACGCCGACGCCGAGCGTGGCATCGTCGAGCATATGAACGTCGACCACGCGGCGGCGATTGCGCACTACTGCGCGGTGGCCGGTATCGAGGTGCCGCCCGGCGTGACGCCGGAGATGGTCGGATGCGATGCCGAGGGCATCAACCTCAGACTCGATGCGCGCGTCGCGCGCATCGCCTTCGACGCACCCGTGACCGACTTGCAGGCGGTGCGTCAGACGCTGGTGGCGATGGCCCGCGCCTGAGCGCGCCACGCCGGCGCTGTCAGCCGCGCGCCACGGTGCGCGGCGCCAGCCAGTCGTCGGTATCGGTCTGGATGGGGTGGGCGGCGAGCACGCCGCTGGTTTCGATCTCGTCCATCGCCTGCTTGGAGAACTCCGCCGCCGGCGCGTCGCCCGCGATCACGAACATCAGCACCGAGTATTGGTCGGCGGGGCCGTTGGTGACGTTCTCGAAGCGACGAATCATGCCGGGCGGAAACGAGATCACGTCCAGCGGCTCGAGGTCCACCGATTCCACGCCGCCCGCCGCGTCTTCCCAACTCGCGCGCCAGCGCCCGGTCATGCAGATGAAGGTCTCGTTGGTGTCGTGGTTGTGCATCATCGGCCCTTTGCCCGGCAAGGCCTCGCAGTAACCGAGATTGAAGCCCTCGCTGATCTTGATCGAGGACATGCGCGCGGCCTTGGCGCCCACCGGTGAAGTCACCGCGCCCTGTTCGCCGGGCGGCGGCTGAAAGCCGATGACGTTGTAGAGGATGCGCATGGAGTCAGGCATGTAGCTGTCGGGCAGGCCGCCGTCGAAACCTTTCAGGTCCTTGAAGCGCGCCACACGTTTCAGCATGTCCTCGCGGCTGAGATACACGCGCGGGATCTGTTCCTCGAATGCCATGTGCGGTCCTCCTGTCGATGCATGAATGCCCTGGCTTCATAGCATAGCGGCTGGGCGGCGGCCGACCACTCCACGATCCGGTGTCACGCTGCCGGCGTGGCGATGGGGCGGCCGGCCAGCACACTGCGATGCTGGGCAAGGTATCCCGGCGCCAGTGCTTCGAGATGCCCGGCCAGCGCGCCATGCGCCTCGGGCAGGCGATGCCAGGGAATGCTGGGCCAGCCGTGGTGCTCGGCGTGGTAGTTCATGTTCCACAGCCAGAAGCGCACGAAGGCATTGCTGGTCACGCTGCGCGTGCGCCGCAGGATGCTGCCGTCGTGCGGCAGGCCACTGTGTTCGCACATCAACCACCAGGTCTGAAAGACGTGGGTCAGCCACAGCGCCGCCAGCAGCCAGCCGCCGCCCGGCAGCCACAGCAACGCGGCCAGCAGGAACAGCGCCCAGCTCGTCACCAGCACGCGGCATTCGCGCGCCAGCGCGGCGTGGTCTTCGATATGCGCCGTCCAGCCGCAGTGCAGAGCCCACTCGGTGGTCGGCCGCAGGGCGAACGGCAGGGCCAGCGCGAGCTTGAGACGCAGCATGCCGTCGCCGAGCGCCGCCCGCCACCATTGCGCGCGCGTCGCCGGCCAACCGGCGTAGTTCGGAATGGACGCGATTTCCGGATCGCGCTCGGGATCGTGGGTGTGACGATGATGTTCGAAATGAAAGGTGCGATAGACGGCCGGCGACACGCCGAACAAAAGACCGCACAGGCGCGCGCCCCGACGATTGCCGCGCGGCGAGGCGAACGCGGTCTCATGGGTGCATTCGTGGAATGGCGCGAAGATGCCGGCCCACGCCACCGCCAGCAGCAGCGTGGCTGGCAGCGCCAGCAGCGGCTGCGCGGGCCAAGCCATGATGAGCCAGGTCAAGATCAGCATCGCGCCTACATGCAATGTAAGACGCACGGTCGAAGGTCGGTCGTCGCGCGCCTGCAGCGCACGCAGGCGCTCGAGCTCGAGCAGGGGACGATGTTCAAACTGTTCGCGCATGGGCCGGCACCGGGACGAAGCAGCGTGCA
This sequence comes from Pseudomonadota bacterium, assembly GCA_016719885.1. Taxonomy (NCBI): domain Bacteria; kingdom Pseudomonadati; phylum Pseudomonadota; species Pseudomonadota bacterium. The sequence goes on from JADJYF010000002.1 coordinate 43,536, forward strand.
TGATAGCGTCGACGACGTCGCGCAGGCCCGTCACGCGCGGAAATTTTCGCGAGCGCCGCGCAGCGCAGCAATTACAATGGGCGCGCCGCGAGCGAGCCAGGAGCGTGTGCCATGTCCGACACCCCGAGTCTGAACGTCGTCCCCGAAGCGCAAGGGTTTGCCGCGGCGGTGCACGGGCTCGATTTGGGCGCACCCTTGTCCGCCGCCGAGCAGGTTGAACTGCTGGCCGCGTGGACGCGTCACCCCGTGCTGTACTTTCCCGAGCAGGCGCTGACGCCCGCCATGCTCGAGCAGGTCAGCAGTTACTTCGGGCCTTTCGGTCACGACCCTTACGTCAAACCCAAGGACGGCTTCGAGCACGTCATCGAGGTGCGCCGCGAAGCGCACGAGACCGCGCCGATCTTCGGCGGCTCGTGGCATTCCGACTGGAGCTTCCAGGCCACGCCGCCCAGCGCCACGCTGCTGTACGGCGAGGTCGTGCCGCCGCGCGGCGGCGATACGGTGTTCGCCGATGCATGTCGCGCCTTCGAGGCCTTGTCGCCGACCATGCAGCAGCTGCTGATGCCTTTGAACGCGGTGCATTCGGCGGCGCCGGCCTACGGGCCCAAGGGCCTGTTCGCGCGCGACGACGCCACGCGCTCCATGCGCATCATCGTCTCGCCCGAGGCGGAGCGCAGCGAGGTGCATCCGCTGGTGCGGCGCCATCCGCTGTCGGGACGCTGCGCGCTGTATCTCAATCATGTCTACACGCTCGGCATCGAAGGCATGCGCGCCGACGAAAGCCAGGCGCTGCTCGACTTCCTGTGCAAGCACCTCACGCGCCACGAGTTCATCTATCGCCACCGCTGGCGGCCACACATGCTGCTCATGTGGGACAACCGCGCGGTGGTGCATTACGCCGACGGCGGCTACGAAGGGCATAGTCGTCTCATGTTTCGTACCACGGTGGCGGGTGAACGGCCGCGGGCGGCGCGTGCGGCCTCGGCGTAATGATGGGCGCCACGCGTGGCGTGGCGCGGGCCAGGGATGAATCGAGTGCGCGGCCTGCGGTGCCTGGCGGCGATGTGGCTGCTGGTGTCCCTCGGCGGCTGTGCGCTGCTGCCGTGGCCGGCCAAACCCGCGCCGGCCGCGCCGCCCCGCGAGACGCCGACCATCAGGCTCGTGGTGCGCGGCGTCGGTGAGCGACTGGCCACCAATATCCGCGCCCACGTGTCGCTCGCGACTCGCGCCTGCGGCACGCCGAGCGCCTACCTCGGCGCGCTCGCGCGCCGCGCCGAGGAGGAAACCCAGGACGCGCTGCGCGCCTACGGTTACTACCACGCGAGCGTCAGCACCCGTGTCGGTCAGCGCGGCGATTGCGCGCGCGTGGTCATCGAGGTCAAGCAAGGGCCGCGGGTGGTGGTGGCCGCGGTCGAGCTCGAGGTGCTCGGCGCGGCGCGCGACGATCAGGGCTTCATGGCGCCGCTCGCCAGTGTGCCGCTGGTGGTCGGCGCCAACTTGAATCACGACAAGTACACCGCCACCAAGCGCCTGCTGGAAACGCTGGCGCTGGAACGCGGCTATCTCGCCGGGCGCTTCGTCGAGCATCGCCTGGAAGTGGATGTCGCGCGCAATCTCGCGCACGCGCGTCTGCGCTACGACAGCGGCCCGCGTTATCGGGTCGGCACGGTGTCGATAGCGCAGCAGCCGCAGGTGGTGCGCGAAGATCTGGTGCGACGCTTCCTCGACTACAAGCCCGCGCAGCCCTACGAAGGCGAACTCGTCACGCGCTTCTACGCCGCGCTGGCCGCCAGCCAGTACTTCGACCAGGTCGACATTCGGCCGCGCCTCGGCGACGCACGCGACGGCGAAGTGCCGGTCGACATCCGCCTCACGCCGCGCAAGCGCCACAAGTACGCGGTCGGCGTCGGCGCCTCGACCGACGAAGGCGCGCGCACACGGCTCGCCTATACCAATCGACGCCTCAACGACGCCGGCCATCGCCTCAACGCCGAGCTGCGCGCGTCGCTGCTCGAGCAGAGCATGTCGGGCGAATACCAGATCCCGCGCGCGCATCCCGCCGATGAATGGCTGAGCCTGCAGCTCGGCGTGAAGCGCAAGAACGCCGACAACTTCGAAAGTAACGAATCGCAGGTCGGCATCGCCGACACCGTGCGGCGTCCGTTCGGTATCCTCGAGACGCGTTTCATCCATCTCGATCACCAGGCTTTCGACATCGGCCACGACAACCGCGCGTCGACCCTGCTGATCCCCGGCATGCGCTGGACCAAGACCACCACCAACGACGCGCTCTACCCGACGCGCGGCTACAGCGCGAGCTTCGAAGTGCGCGGCGGCTCGGGCGCGATGTTGTCGGACGTGAACTTCGTGCGCGCGCTGGCCAACGTGCGCGTGGTGCGGGCGCTGGCGCCGCGCTGGCGCGTGCTGGGACGCATCGATGCCGGCGCCAGCTGGGACGACAACTTCGGCGCCCTGCCGCCCACCGAGCGCTTCTTCGCCGGCGGTGACCTGAGCGTGCGCGGCTATGGCTTCGAGGATCTCGGCCCCGAGGACCGTCGCGGTCGGGTGATCGGCGGCCGCTACCTCGGCGTGTTCAGCACCGAAATCGAACGCAGCGTGGCACGACGCTGGGCGGTGGCGAGTTTCGTCGACGGTGGCAACGCGTTTGGCGGCAGCGGTCGCGATACCGGGCTCAAACTCAGCGTCGGCGCCGGACTGCGCTGGCGTTCACCGCTGGGACCGGCGCGTATCGATCTTGCCCATCCCCTCGACGATGACGTGGTCGTGCGCCTGCACGTACGTATCGGTCCTGACCTGTGATGAACGACGTCACGCCGCGCCCCCCGTCGCCCGTGCCGCGCCGTCGCCTTGGCGCGCTGGCCTGGCGCCTGCTGGTGGTCGCGCTGGTGTTGGCGGTGCTGGTGACGGTGGGCACCGCGCCCGGCTTGCGCTTCATGCTGCGCGCCTTGGCGCCGACGCTCGAGTTCAGTGCACTCGAAGGCAGCCTGCTCGATGGCGTAACGCTGCGCGACCTGCGTTTCGTGTCGCCCGCTTTCAAGCTCGCGGCGGCGGAAGTGTCGGTGGCCGGGCGTGCATCGCTGCATGCCGGCCTTGCGCTGCGCGAAGTGCGCGCGCGGCGCTTGGTGATCGAATTGCCGCTGCGCCGCGAGGGCGAGGCGCGCAAGGCGGCGCGCATGCCGCTGCCGCTGCGCGTCGATGCGCTGCGCGTGGATGATCTTGCCATCGTGCATGGCGCGCGGCGGTACGAGTTCGCGGCGCTCGATGCGGCGTTCGATGCGTCAGCGACAGCTTGGTCCTTGCGCGAATTCGTCCTGCGCGGCGAACGGCAGCGGCTCGACGGTCACGCGCATTACCAGGATCACAGGCTGGGCGCGACATTCGAAGGGCGGATGACGACCAGCTCAGGCGAGGCGCGCGCGGTCGCCAAGCTCGACGGTGCACTCGATGCGCTGCGCGTCGAACTCGAGCTGCGCGCGCCGCTGGCGCTCGGCGTGCGCGGTGAACTCGACGCGCTGGCGACGCCGCCACGCTTCAAGGGCGCGCTCACGGCCAGCGTGCCCACCCTCGGCGCGTTGCGTGGCGAGCTCGACGGCGACCTCGGCCAGGCACGGCTGCGCCTGGAGGCGCCGCTCGCGGGCGCGGCGCCGGCGCTGCGCGATGCGGCGCTGGATCTCTACCTCAAGCGTCGCGACGACGGCGTCGAGGCCGCGCTCACCTGGCAGGTAGGCCAGGCGCCGCGACTGCAAGGCAACGGCGAACTGCGCTGGCAGGACGGCGGCCTGCGCGTGGCGCTGGACAGCGTCGCGCCGACGGTGGGCGTGCGTGCGCGCCTGCTGCCGGCCGCGAACGGGGCGCAGCTCGGCGCGCGCCTCCATTGGCAGGATCTCGCCGTGCCGGTGGCCGGCGCGATGCGCAGCAGCGGCGCGCTCAAAGTGCGTGGCACACTCGACGCGCTGTTCGTCAGCGGCGCGCTGCGCGGCCGCGATACCGGCTTCGGCGATGTCAGCGCCAGTCTGCATGGCCACTGGCAGGGCAAGGCCTTCGAACTCGGGCAACTCGAGGCGCATGTGCTCGACGGCAAGGTGCATGCACGTGGCAGCTTTCGACTGGCGGCAGCAGGCCTGCGCGCGCCTGGCCTTCGATTTCCGTCGCCTCGACTTCGGCCAGTTCGACGCGGCATGGGCCAGCCGTCTCGAGGGACTCGGGCGTGCTCATGCCTGTCGCGGCGACGGCGGCTGGCTGGGCGGGCTGGCCTTGCAACAACTCGGCGGGCGCTGGCGCGAGCAGCCGCTCAGCGCGCGCGCTGAACTGCAGCACGACGCCAGGGTGACGACGCTGCGCGAGTTCGAGCTACGGCTCGCCGGCAATACGCTTACTGCCAATCTCGAGCTCGGTGAGCGGCTGAGCGGGCGCTTCAGCGCTGCAGGCGCCCAAGCTGTCCGTGGTGTTGCCCTCGCTGGCCGGCAGTCTCGATGCCGACGGTGTGGTGGGCGGCACGCGCGTCGCGCCGTCGCTGCGCGCCACGGTCGCCGGCAGCGGCTTGAGCGTCGCCGCCTGGCGCGCCAAGGGCGTCAGCGCCGACATCGATGTCGATGCGGCGCGCCTCGATGCCTCGCACGTGTCGGCCAGCTTGCGTGAGGTCATGCACGGCGCCCGTCCGCTCGGCGAGCTGACGCTGCAAGGACGGGGCAGCCTGCACAGCCATGCGCTGTCGCTGGCGGTGCACGGCAAGACCCTCGACGCCGAACTCGAAGCCCAGGGCGCGTGGCAGGCGCCGCGCTGGGCGGGCAGCGTCACGCGGCTCTCGCTCGCGCCGCCGCGCGTCGGCGAGTGGCAGCTCGAAAGCCCGGCGGCGCTGGCCTGGCAGCGGGGTGACGCGATGCTGGGCCCGGCCTGCCTGCTGCGGGAACGCGCGCGCCTGTGCCTCGACGTGCCGCGCTGGAATGCCGCCAGCGGCGCGGCGGCGCTGACCTTGACGGGCCTGCCGCTGTCGCTGGCGCGCGCCTGGATGCCGAGCACGCTCCTGCCCAGCGGTACCGTGATGGCCGAGGCCAGGCTCGAGCGTGCCGACGGCGCGTGGCGTGGCGACGGCGAGGTACGTGTCGAGCGCGGCCGTGTGCGCTACCGCGGGCCGACGCGCGCGCTGGAGGAACTGCCGCTGCGCGATGCGCGGGCGAGTTTCAGCATCGATGAGGAACGTCTGCGCGCCAACGCCGCGCTGGCGCTCGGCCAGTGGCTCAGCGCCGAGGGCCGGCTCGATGCGGCGCTCGCCGCGCAGGGCGCGGTGGTGGGCGAGCTCGAGGCCGAGCTGTCGGACATCCATTGGTTGGAAGAATTCTGGCCGGAGCTCGGCGGCAGCAGCGGCGCGGCGCAGCTTCGCGCCAGTCTGCGCGGTCCGCGCGACGCGGCGCAATTCGACGGCACGCTGCGCCTCGCGTCCGGCTCGCTCCTGCTGCCGCGTTTCGGCACGCAACTCGGCCAGCTCGAGGTGGCGGCGCAGGGCGTGCTTGGTCAGCCCGTGACGCTGCGCGGTGAAGCACGACTCGGCAGCGGCACCTTGAGCATGGACGGCGAGTTCCATGCCCGCGACGCGGCCGGCCCGCGCGCGGTAATGCATCTGCGCGGCAGCGAACTCGCCCTGGTGCGCCTGCCCGACATCGAAGCGGATGCCGCGCCCGACCTGACCATGACCCTGGCGCCCGGCCTGCTCGGGCTCGATGGCCAGGTGACGTGGTCGCGCGTGCAGATCCTGATGCCGGCCTTGCCGGAGCGGGCAGTGGCGACTTCCAGCGACGTGGTGCTGGTCAATGGTGGCGATGCGCAAGGCGTGGCACCGCCGCGGCCGCGCTGGTTCGTCGATACGCTGGCCGCCGATCTCGACCTGACGCTGGGCGACGAAGTCGCACTGGCGGCGGCGGGACTCGACGCCAAGCTCAACGGCGCGGTGCATTGGCGCAAGCCGCGCGGTGAGGAACGCGGCAGCGGGCGCGGTGGCCTCAATGTCGTCGATGGCCATTACAAGGCCTATGGCCAGGAGCTCAAGATCCAACGCGGCGCCTTGATCTTCGATGGCGCAATCGACAATCCAGCGTTGGAAGTGCGGGCCATCCGCGCCGATCTCGAAGACGTGGTTGCCGGTGTACGCGTGACCGGCACGCTGCGCATGCCGAAGTTCGCGCTGTTCGCCGAGCCCAGCCTGCCGGACGCCGAGGTGCTGTCCTATCTCGTCACCGGCCACGCGCTGGCCAATGCCTCGTCGGGCGAAGCGGGCGTGATCGCGCGCGCGGCCCTGAGCCTCGGCGCCGATCGCGCCGCGCTCGTCACCAGCCAGTTGAGCAACCTGTTCGCGCTCGACGAATTCGGCATCAATCCCGGCAAGACCGCGCGCACCTCGTCGATCGTCGCCGGCAAGCGCCTGACGCCCAAGCTCACGGTGCGCTCGGAGTTCAATCCCTTCGAGCGCGTGTGGACCTTCTTTCTCAATTACAAGCTGACGCCGCGTTGGAGCGTGGAAGCCCAGACCGGTGCGGGGCAGGGCGCCGACCTCATCTACAGCGTCGAACGCGACAGCTTGAGAGCGGCGCCGAGCCGCTCAAGCGAGACCCGGCACCGCGTCCTTCATCGCCTTGATCGGCGCCTGGTCCAGCGCGCGCTGAAAGGCGGGCCGCGCAGCGAGGCGCGCGTAATAGGCTTCGAGCGACGGCAGTCCGTCGATGCCGATCAGCTCGCGGGCGAGATGCACGCTGTAGCCGACCGCGGTGTCGACCGCGCTGAAGCCGCTGGCGAGCAGGTAGTCGCGCCCCTGTAGCGCCTGCGCCAGGACTTCCAGCGCTTTGCGCAGGCGCCGCGATTCGAGCTTGATCACCACCATCGAGCGATCGGCCGGCGCCACGAACACCTGCTGCTGCACCAGGGAGGCGCCGTGCACGGCGACGGTCTCGGCATAGTGCAGCCATTGCAGCCAGGGCGTGCGCTCGGCATGGCCCGGCGCACGGTGCAGGACGCCCGCCGCGTCGTAGCGTTCGCACAGGTACTGGCAGATCGCGCCGGACTCGAACAGCGTGACATCGCCATCGACCAGGCACGGCACGCGACCGAGCGGCGAGATGGCGAGGTATTCCGGTGTGCGCAGGGCCGCCATGGAAAAGCCCAGCGTCACCAGTTCAAATTCCAGGCCCAGTTCGTGCAGCAGCCACACGCTGCGCATGGAGCGGGCGCCGGCGCAGTGGTAGAGCTTGCGCATCAGTCATTCCTCGAAAAGCGGACGGGGATCGGTACTCTCGGTGGGGGCGAGGTTATAGCATGCGCGCTGGCGGCGACAGCGGGTGCGCCGCATCCATCGCGGGGAGTAAAGCATGGGAACACGACTGGCCGGCAAGACGGCGCTCATCACCGGCGGCAGCCGCGGCATCGGGCGCGCCATCGCCGAGGCGTTCGCCGCCGAAGGCTGCGCGCTGGTGCTCAATGCGCGCGATGGCGCGCGCCTGGCCGACACCGCGGCCGAGATTGCCGCCGCTTATGGCGTGCGCGTCACGCCGCTGGCCTGTGACATCACGCGCCGCGACGACGTGTTCGCGATGGTGGCGGCGGCCGAGGCGGCGGCGCCGCTTGACATCCTGGTCAACAACGCCGGCATCCACATCGCCGCGCGCTTCATCGATTACAGCTTCGAAGATTTCCAGCGCATCATGGAAAGCAACGTCTACAGCCTGTTCCATGTCACCCAGGCGGTGCTGCCGGCGATGATGGCGCGCGGCCACGGGCGGGTCATCAACCTCGCCTCCAGCGCCGGCAAGTGGGGCTCGCGCAATCAGAGCGCCTACAACGCGTCCAAGCACGCGGTGGTCGGCCTGACGCGCTGCCTGGGCCTGGAAATGGCGCCTTACAACGTGCTGGTCAACGCCATCTGTCCTTGGGTGGTCGAGACCGATATGCTGCGCGACTTCATGAGCGGCCATGCCGCCGCGCTGGGCAGCGACGCCGAGGCGGTGATGGACCGCCTCAAGGCCTCGGTGCCGCTGCAGCGCTGGATCCAGCCTGCCGAGGTGGCGGGCCTGGCGCTGTACCTGGCCTCCGACGAAGCGAGCTACATCAACGGCCAGGCGTGGGCGGTCGATGGCGGCTATACGATGATTTGATGGCGATGATCGGACGGTGGACCGTCGAGGTGAAAAGGTTCTTGATGAAGGATGACAGCAGCAAATGACGCGCTTCCCGCAGGTCGAAGTACGGGCCTCCCATGGCGGTCATGGTGTATTTGTATTGGAGCCGGTAACGGCCGGCACACGCATCCTCGAATTCGTCGGCCCGCGCGTCGGACGTGAGGAAGTCGAGCGCGCCGCGGCGGCCGGCATGGGCGACGGTTTCCTGCAGATCGGCGCCGACGAGTTCTACGCCTTGTCCGGCGGGCCGGACGACTTCGTCAATCACTCCTGCGCCGCCAATACCCATATCCGCTGCGTCGATGGCCAGTACTTCCTGGTCGCGAGTCGCGACATCGCGCGCGGTGACGAACTGTATTTCGATTACGGCATCACGCAAATCGCGTTTCCGTTTCGATTCCACTGCCTGTGCGGCGCCGCCAACTGCCGCGGCCCGATAGGCAACTACGACGAGGTGCCGGTCGCCCTGATGGACGACTACCTGGCGCGCGGCATGGTGCCGCCGCATGTCGAGGCGGCGCTGCACGGCGACCCGGTCTGAGCCGGGCGACCGTCGGCGCCGACGCATCGCCTTGCCCGGACAGGCGTTCACGATACGTCGGCGCGACGGTCATTGCCGGGTTTTCTGTGGGTCAGGCTTCAGTCTGACGTTCCGGGACCCACGATAAAATTCCGGCCGGCTCAATCCCAGCTCATGGTCTCTAGATAATCGCGCAGCTGGCCGGCGGTCTTGAACTTGCACAGTATCAATGACCGCTTCAAGCCGCAGCAGATGGCTTTGACCTCGGCGCGCTGATGGGCATAGCGGCGCGCGCCGCCCAGCACGTCGTAGAACATGCGCACGAGATCGAGCACGTCGCCCTGGATGTTCTCGTGCTTGGGTGCGCCCCACTGGTACATGTCGATGAGCTTCAACTGGTAGCCGAGACCGTGGCGGCGCACGATCACGTTCTCGGTATGGAGATCGCCATGGTATTCGCGCGCCATGTGGATGTCGGCGATGCCGGTGGCGAGCGCATGCAGCAGGTGCAGCGCTTCGAAGGGCTGCAGCACATGGCCGGGCTGGCGCTTGACCCAGTGTTCGAGTAGTTCGCCCTCGACGAATTCCGACACCAGCACCGTCACGCGCTGGCCGGCGAACTCCATCACATCCTGGGTGTAGTACTGGATCAGCACCGCGCAGTGCCGCAGCTTGTGCAGTTTCAGCGCGTAGCGGCGCGCCGCGGCGTTGCGGCGGTTGCGATGGGGAAAGAACAGCTTGGCGGCGCGTTCGATGCCGGTGCCGACCTCGACTATCTTGTAGACCTCGCCTTCCCAGCCACGGCCCAGCAGCGACACCACCCGGTACTTGCCGGCGATGACGTAACCCGGTTCGAAGTCGAAGCTTTCGATGCGTGACGCACCGCTCATGGTGTGCCGTCCCCCTGTAGGTGCGAATTTATTCGCACATTGCGCTGACGTCGACCGCTGTGCGAAGGAATTCGCGCCTACAGCGCAGCTCCCCATACCTTGGCCAGCCACGCCGGAGCGGCATCCAGGGCGCCGCGATAGCCATTCACGTCGTAGTGACCGTTGACCGTGGCGGTGGTGAGGGTGATGGGCCGCCCGTCAGCCGCGAGACTGGCGACGCGCGCCTCGAGCGGCGCGAGGGGGAACAGTTCATCGCTGGCGCTGTGAAAGGCATGCACCGGCACCGTGCAATCGAAGTCGCGATTCGGGTAGCCGGCTACCGGCAGGGCGGCGCTGAAGCGCGCCGGGTAGTGTTCGATGAAATGCCAGGTGCCGATCGCGCCCATGCTGTAACCACCGATCACGCTGCGCGCGGGCGTGACGCCGTAGGCGTGCGACGCGCCCTCGAGCAGGGCCATGACCAGCGCTTCGTTGTCCTCGGTGTGCCACTGGCCATTGATGGCTTCCGGCGCGATGCACACCGGCGCCAGTTCGCGCAGCGCCGGCTCGAACAGGTATTCGAGCAAGGGCCGACCGTAGTAGCGCGTCGGGGTGCCGGCGTAATGCAGGATCATCACCAGTGGGCGGCGACCATCGGCGGGCGCCGCCGCCGGCACCGACAGCGTGTAGCGCGCCACGTGCCCTTGCGCCTGCTTGAATTCGATGTCGTGTATGCCGGCGCTTGCGGGAAATTGCATGGTGGCCTGGTTCCTCTGGTGAGGGCCGCACTATAGAGCCCTGCATGTCGCGCGCACCAGCGCGCCGCACCGCCGGGCGGGCATCATCGACGGCCGCGCGCGCCTCGCCGTGCGCCGCTCGTCCGTGCCAGAATGCGCCTTCCTCCCAGCGAGCAAGGCGACGCCATGAGACTCAGTACCGAGCGAATCCTGACCTCCCACGTGGGCAGCCTGCCGCGCCCCGACGCCTTGAGCGATCTGTTGCTGCGCAAGGAATTCGGCGAGGACATCGATGCCGACGTCTTCCAGGCCGAGGTGCTGGCCGCGGTCAAGCAGGCGGTGGCGCGCCAGGTGGAGGCGGGCGTCGACATCGTCAGCGATGGCGAGATGAGCAAGATCGGCTATGCGACCTACATCAAGGATCGCTGCACCGGCTTCTCCGGCGACAGCCCGCGCAACCCGCCGGCGGATCTCGCCCGCTACCCGGCCTTCATGCAGCGCACCGCGCAGCAGGGCCAGGCGCCCAACATCCTGCGCCCCTGTTGTACCGGCGAAATCGAAGTGCGCGATCGCAGCGCGCTCGACGCCGACCTGACCAATTTCCGCGAGGCGCTGGAAGGCGCCGACGTGGTCGAGGGCTTTCTCAACGCCGCGTCGCCGGGCGTGATCGGCGCCTTCCTGCCCAACCAGCACTATCCCAGCGAGCGCGCCTATCTCGAGGCCCTGGCCAAGGTGCTGCGCGAAGAATACGAAGCCATCAACCAGGCCGGCTTCGTGGTGCAGATCGACTGCCCCGATCTCGCCATGGCGCGCCACACCCAGTACAAGGATCTCAGCGACGCCGAGTTCATCCGCCATGCGGAACTGCATGTCGAGGTCTTGAACCACGCGCTCGAACACGTGCCGGCGCAGGCCGCGCGCCTGCACCTGTGCTGGGGCAATTACGACGGGCCGCACGACTTCGATATTCCGCTCGCCAAGATCATGCGCGTGCTGCACAAGGTCAAACCGCAGGTGATCTCCTTCGAGTCGGCCAATCCGCGTCACGCCCACGAGTGGCGGGTGTGGGAAGAAATCGCGCCGCCGGACGACAAGGTGCTGATGCCGGGCGTGATCGACACCACCTGCAATTTCATCGAGCACCCGGAATACGTGGCCGAGCGCATTTGTCGCTTCGCCGACATCGTCGGGCGCGAACGGGTGATCGCCGGCACCGACTGTGGCTTCGGCACGTTCGCCAAGTACGGGCGCGTCGACCCGGACATTGCCTATGCCAAGTTGAAGACCCTGGCCGAGGGCGCGGCGATCGCGACCCGGCGTTTGTGGTGACCCAGCCGACATGCGATTGCAACGATACCTTGCAGGTGCGAACTCATTCGCACATTCAACGCCGGAGGCCGGCGCCACGCATCGTCGCGAACGTGCGAATGCATTCGCATCGACAAGGGAAATGACATGCAAGCCGCAGTGAGCGACGACCTGGTGGTGGGCGTCGCCGTCGAATTACAGGGCGACGGCCGTTATCGCTTCGAATGGGATGAGCGCTTCACCGACGCAGGTGTGAAGATTTATGGCGGCGCCTCGCCATCGGCCATCGATCGCGGTCAGCCGCTCGCGATGGACGCACGGCCCGGCGTCAGCGTCCCGGCCCGCCGCCCAGGCCTGCGCGAATACTTCCTGCTCGAGCGGCGCGACGGCAGCGGACTCATCGTCGCACAGCGCAACGTGCCGATGAGCGGCAGCATCAACTTCCGCGACCTCGGCGGCTACGCCACCGCCGACGGCCGACGCGTGCAATGGGGACGCTTGTTCCGCTCCGGGCACATGGCCAATCTCGGCGCCGACAGCGTGGCGCAGTTCAGCGAGCTCGGCATACGCACGGTGTGCGACTTCCGCACCAGCGAGGAGCGCGCCAGCGAATCGCGCGGGCTGCCCGGCGAGCCGCGCCTGGAAGTGCTGGAGATCACGCCCGGCATCGGTGACCGCTATTTCTTCAATCGCCTGTTCGCCAGCACCCAGGAGCCGCAGCCGGTGCTCGATGCCATGCACGAAATGATGCGGGTGCTGGTCATCAGCGCCGCGCCGCGCTACCAGCGGCTGTTCGAAGTGCTGATGGAATGCGGCCCCGGCGCGGTGCTGATCAACTGCTCGGCGGGCAAGGAGCGCACCGGCGTGGCCTCGGCGCTGCTGCTGACGGCGCTGGGCGTGCCGCGTTCCACCATCCTTAAGGACTTCATGCTCTCGCAGCGCTACTTCCCCTACGAGGCGGAGATCCCGCGCGTCATTACCAAGTACGAGGTCAAGTGGCCCATGGAGGTGGCGCGGCCCTTGATCACGCCGCTGTTGGAAACCCGCGAAAGCTATTTACAATCCGCCTTCGCCGCCATCGATGAACACTACGGCTCGGGGGAAGGGCTGCTCAAGACCCTCTACGGTCTCGGGCCCGCGGAGCTCGCACGGCTGCGCGCGCATTACACATCCTAGCCACACGCACACACAGACGAGGGGAGTACGCATGGCCAAGCTCATGGTCGACACCGACAAATACGGCTACCAGTCGGAATTCGCCGCGGTCGAGGCTTACAACAGCGCGGTCAAGGACCTGGTACGCCAACGCTTCGCCGCCGCCGGCAAACCGTGGCGCGAGTTCGTGTTCGGCCCCGACGCGGCGGTGGTGACCAAGGCCGACATGGAGGCCATCGAAGCGCGGCTGCTGGGCATGGGTTATCGCTTCGCGCCGTCGGCGATGTCGTCGGCCATCGAGCGCCCCGAGGCCTACAAGGACGCCGGTCTCAACAATCCCGATTTCAGTTTCGAACACGAGGGCGCGCCGACCGCGGCGGCCGACGCCGACGGGCGCGAACTGCGGGGCGCCGGCGACAATGTCGTCACCTACCAGGCCAACATGACCGGCATCGCGCGCTACGTGCGCACCAGCGACAAGGTGCTCGAATACCTGACCCACGGCGTGCCGGCCGACACCATCGCCATCGTCGATGATTCCGGCGGCACCTTGACCGCGCCGGTGCTGGAGAAATTCAAGGGCGTGCTGTGCGCCGGCGGCACCACCCGCTCGCATCTCGCCATCCTGACCCGCGAGTACGGCATTCCCTGCCTCATGAATTCACGCCTGTCCGGCATCAAGGACGGCGATCGCGTCGAGGTGGAGATCTCGGCGCGGGCCAAGACCGGCGAAGACTATGCCCACGGCATCGACGCCTCGGCGCGTGTCTGGCGCCTCACCCGCGGCTGATGCCGCGCGCGACGACCCTCATCAGGAATCCATGACGATGTCCGGCAACAAGCTCACCTACGCCCAGCTGCTCGAGACCAACAACCTCATTCAGCAGAACGCCGATGAAACCTACTGGCTGTGCGCCACGCGCACCGTGCAGGAATCGAAGATCTTCCCGGTCTCGGCCTACATCCTGTTCTCGTATCTCAACTGCTTCTACCGCTACCCGGTGTTGCTGAAGAAGATTGAAGAGCACATGTCGGCCGAGGAGATCGGCGACCGCGCGCGCAACAGCGGCATCAAGATAGTGGCCTGGACCATTCCCTGCTTCTACCTGCTGGGCCGCGAGATGCTGATCAACTGGGGCGTGATCAAACCCACCGACGCGGTCGACGACGTCACCTACGTGATGGATTTCTGGAAGCGCTTCCAGCTGTCCTGGCATCGCAACAACGGCAATCTCACCAATCGCATGGCCAACCATCGCGGCCAGATCCTGCCCGAGCAGCGCCTGCAGGTGTACCACGCCGACGCCTTCGAATGCCGCATCGGCGACGAACTGCACACCGCCGCGCAGAACTTCATGGCCACCATCGCCCAGTACGGCTTCCTGGTGTCCTGCGAGTGCCGCGTCACCACCCACAACCACGGGCCCTACAAGATCTCGGACACGCGCGAGATGCTGGTGCGCGAATTCCGCGAGCTGTCGGAATACGACTACCCGTGGCTGGACGGCGTCGGCAAGGACATCCCCTACAACAACCTGACCGTGACCATGATGCTGGAAGGCATCCACATCAACCTGTTGGACGACTGGGGCTCGTTCGAATCCGAGCCGGAGATGAAGCCCGAACACATCGTCGCGGTCGGCCTCTATACCCAGGACAACCTGACCCACGTGCCGGTCCCGGTGGGCATGGGCAGCCGCGAGGAATTGACGGCGACCTTCAACGATCTCAACGCGCGCATCAAGGCCGCCACCGCCAAGCTGTGGGAGCAGATGGCGGGCTGGACGCGCGACCAGCAGCTCGACGCCGGCGCGCTGGTGTATTTCGCCATCGCCAAGGAAATGGCGCACATCGCCGGCTGCTATGACGCCGACGACTGGATGATGATCGACGAGCGCACCGAGCGTTTCCGTCCGCTGTTGAACGACGAATACGGCAACCTGTTCCTCGGCGAACTGGTGGGTTACATCTCGACCCCCAGCCAGCGCATGCACGACTACTACATGATGCAACACACCGATCTGCCGCGCCGCGCGTTGTCCTATTTCCCCTACTCGATGCTCGACGACACCGACTATGCGCCGAGCGTCGGACCGATGCGCCCGGGCTTGAGCAACCTGCCGCCCAAGGTCGACCGCTATCGCACCTCGCGGGGCGTCATGAGCCAGGAGGAGTACAACCGCGCGAGTCGCGAGTTCGTGCCCGATCCGTGCAACGAGAAGTACCGCTTCCTGTGCACCGACTGGGTCAAGTACCACTACGACACGCCGCTGGCGGACGAACTGTTCAAGACGGAGCAGCAGCATTCGCGGCTGCTGAAGGGCAAGGGTGCGGGCCTCACGCGCGCCGACATCGAAGCGCTGCGCGCCAAGGGTTGAGGGGGATACGCACATGGCAACCGAACTCCACCAGGTGATGCACGGCGTCGCCATCCGCAAGCATGGCGATGCCAAGGCGGTCGCCGCGCTTGCCGGCCTGCCGCTCGCGCGCGTCGAAGCCGTGCTGACGGGCGCCGTGGCCGGCGGCCGCGTCGCCGAGGTCGACGGCAAGTACATGCTGACGCCCTGTGGCCAGATGATGCTGGCCGGCGAGTACTCGCGCTTCAACGACGCCTTGCGCGCCAACGCCGATTTCGTCGCTGCCTACCAGCGCTTCGAAGTCATCAACAAGGACTTGAAGCAGCTCATCACCGACTGGCAGACCATGGAAGTCGGCGGCAAGCGCGTCGCCAACGATCATTCCAACAAGGATTACGACGAGCGCGTAATCGCCCGCCTGGGCGATCTGCACGAGCGCTTCGAACCGATATTGAAAAAACTCTGCGCCGGTGAGCCGCGCCTCAAGGTCTACAGCGACAAGCTCGGCGCGGCGCTGGAGAAGGCCGAGGACGGCGACGTGGCGTGGGTGTCCGACGCCAAGCTCGACAGCTATCACACCGTGTGGTTCGAACTGCACGAAGATCTTCTGCGTATTCTCGGCCACGTGCGCGAGGAATAGGTACAACGCGACGCGGCACACAGACCATGGCACACGTAGAATTCCTCGATGAAACGATGCGCGACGGGCAGCAAAGCCTGTGGGGCATGCGCATGACGGCCGGCATGGCCTTGCCGGTCACGCCCCTGATCGATCGCGTCGGCTACCGCGTGGTCGATCTGACCGGCTCTTCGCAGTTCGAAGTCTTGATCCGCGAATGCCGCGAGAATCCGTGGGACGGTCTCGACCTGCTGGTGCAATCCATGCCGCGCTCCAAGCTGCGCGCCGGCATGCGTTCGAACGCGGCGGTGACTTTCAGCGTCACGCCCGATGCCTTGATGGACGCCTGGATCCGGCAGTTGAACGAACACGGCTGTCGCAGCTTCTGGATCTATGACGTGCTGTTCAACATCGACAAGATGCACAGGCTCGCCAAGATCGCCAAGGCCTATGGCTCCGAGGTGGCCGGCACGGTGATGTACACCCTGAGCCCGGTGCATTCGGACGAGTACTTCGCCGACAAGGCCGCGCAGATTGCCGCCTCGCCGGACATCGACACCATCCTGCTCTACGACACCGCCGGCGTGCTCGATGCCGAACGCATCAAGACCCTGGTGCCGGCCATCGTCGCGCGCATCGGCGGACGGCCGCTGGAGCTGCATTCAAATAATCGTCTCGGCCAGTCGGTGCAGGCCTACCTGGCCGGCATCGAGTGCGGCGTGAACATCCTGCACACCAGCACGCGGCCACTGGCCAACGGTCCGGCGGTGCCGTCCATCGAGGTGATGGCGCGCAACGTCACGCGCCGCGGCCATACCCACGACATCGACGAGAAACTGTTGAAGCCCATCGCCGACCATTTCGAGAAGGTCGGCCACGCCGCCGGCTATCTCGTCAACCAGTTCGCCGAATACGACGTGCTGTCGGTCGATCACCAGATCCCGGGCGGCATGGTCGGCACGCTGCGCGCGCAGCTCGCCAAGCACAACATGTCGGACAAGCTCGAGGAAGTATTCGAGGAAACCGCCATCGTGCGCCGAGAACTCGGCTATCCCGGCATGGCCACGCCCTTCAGCCAGCTGGTCGGCATCCAGGCGGTGCTCAACATCGTCACCGGCAAGCGCTACAGCGTGGTGCCGGACGAAGTCATCCAGTACGCGGCCGGCTATTACGGCCAGACCGTCGCGCCCATCGAGGCCGCCGTCCTGGACCGCATCATGAACGCGCCGCGCGCCAAGGACATCCTCGCCGAGCCGCCCGAACAACCGAGTATCGAAGAACTGCGCAAGCGTTACGCCGCCGCCAACGACGACGATCTGATCCTGAAGGCGCTGGTGCCCGAAGCGGATCTCGAACGCATGCGTGCCGCCGGGCCAGTCAAGACCACTTACCCTTTGCTGTCGACGCCGGAGCTCGACCAGGTCGCGCGCTTGATGAAGCTCGCGACTTCGCCGGTGGTGGAAATTGCGTCGGCGGGCTTTGAGCTGAGTCTCAGGCGGAACGGCTGAGTTCGGCCTCGTCGGGGCAAGTAGATTCAATAGCACCTTTGTGGGTCAGACTTCAGTCTGACATTGCTTGCATGTCGGGCCCCAGGGGCTCATCCATGAATGTCAGACTGAAGTCTGACCCACAATTTAAAAGAGGAATAATCATGGGTCGTCTCCAAGGCAAAATCGCGATGATCACCGGCGCCGGCGCCGGTATCGGCCAGGCCTGCATGCGCATGTTCGCCAAGGAGGGCGCCACCGTGTTCGGCGTATCGCGTACCCAGGCCAATCTCGACGAAACCTTGAAGATGGTGCACGCGGTCGGCGGCACGGGCAGCGTGTTCAGCGCCGATCTTTCCGACCCGGCGCAGGTCGAAGCCGCGGTCAATGCCTGCGTCAAGGAGTACGGCCGCATCGATATCCTGCTCAACGCCGCCGGCGTCGGCTACAGCCACAAGTTGATCAGCGAAGGCTCGATGGACCCCATCGACACTACACCCATCGACAAGTGGCGCGAGATCATGGCCATCAATCTCGACAGCGTGTTCTACGTGAGCCGCCTGGTCGTGCGGCAGATGAAGCAGCAGAAGTCGGGCTCGATAGTCAACGTCGCCAGCATCTTCGGCATGGGCGGCGCGCCGGACGCGCACACCTACACCGCCACCAAGGGCGCCATCATCAATCTCACCCGCTCGATGGCGGTCGCCTACGTCGATGACGGCATACGCTGCAACGTGGTGGCGCCGGGATTCGTCAAGACGCAGATGGTGGAAATGGTGCTGGGCCAGTTGTTCTCGCCCGAGAACCCCAAGCTGATCGCGCCCATGGGCCGGCCGGCGACGGTGGAGGAGGTCGGCTACGCGTGCCTGTATCTTGCCTCCGATGAGGCGTCGTATTGCACCGGCACCGTGTTGTGCGTGGACGGCGGCTCGACGGGGCGGGCGTAAGCCACGTGTGAGTCATCGTGGGTCAAACTTCAGTCTGACACTGGGACGGACGAATGTCAGACTGAAGTCCGGACCCATTAGGATCTCCAGTCCGCGTCTCAGTAGGTGAAATACAACCCCATCTCGAACAGGTGGAAGGTTTCGTCGTCGCCGACGCCCTGTATCGCGCCTTCGCCGGGGAACATCACGCCGTAGGCCGCGCTCAGGAACACGTACTTGTTGATTGCCCAGTCGGTATAGATGTTCAGCTCGTCACCGAAATCCCGGTTGCTGACCGCCACGCCGCGGTAGTTGTTTTCGACCAATGAAAAATGCCCGCCGATCATGCCGACCGTGAGGTCGGCGCGCGGGGTGGCGGCGAGATGCACCAGGTGGTTGCGCTGGTTGTTGTTGAACAGCAGCCAGCCGCCCGTCACTTCGCCCTGGAACCAGGTGCCCCAGGTACGTTTGTCGAAGCCGTAGAACAAGGGATCGAAATCGCGCCGGGTGTGGTCATGGGGATTGGCATCACCCGAGAACCACGCGTAGCGGTAAGAGAGGCGCGGTCGCCAAGTCAGGTGTTCGAAGTGGTACACGGCCTCGGCATACCAGGCGCTGGCGTCGATGCGACCAAAGCGGCCGTCGCCGAACTGGCGCGTGGCTTCGCCCCACCAGCCGACCTGCGGCAAGGCCGCCAAGCGCAGGTCGTTGACACGTGCGCTCAGCACGTTCATGCCTTCGCGTACTCCGAACAGGCGCGGCGTGTCGGTATCGAGAATGTGCAGATACAAAAGCCCGGCGTGGCCGCCGCCCGTGAACTGGTATTCGAAGTTGCCGCCGGCGAGCGCCGGCTCGTCGTTGTCGGGGTCGGCTTCGAGGAAGAACAAATCGCTGTGCCAGGCGCGGTAGTCGAGTCGCGCGACCAGGCTGCGCTGGAAGGCCTGGCGAGGTACCAGCCACACGCCGCCGTCGTGACGCACATCGAAATTGCCGTCGTCGATGAGAAAACCATCGCCGATGTCGAGGGTCTGGCGGCCCACGGACAGATCGACCACCAACTTGTCGCTGTCATGGGTGGCGACATCCGAGCGCCAGCCGAGCAGGGCGGTCTCGATACCGACACCGCCATCGCCGGCGCGGGTGAAGGCCGCGGCGTCGCCGTCGAAGAAGGTCTGCGCGCCGACCACCGATACGTCGCCATACCAGCCATCGCGGCTGGTGAAGCCGACATAGGGTTGGATGTCGATTTCCGACCAGCTCGGATCGCCGTGACGTTCGCGGGTCAGGAAGTCCACCTGTCCGAGACCCAGATTGGCGTTGATCATGCTGACGGCGGCAAAGCCGGCGCGCAGGCCGGCTTTGACATCGACGCCGGGCAGCGGCTGGAACTCCAGTTCGGCATGGCACACGCCGATGCTGGTGCTTAGCGCCAGCGCCAGCAGCCACGGGCGTGGCGCCGTGGCGGGGGACGCGAGGCAAGCGCGGCGCGAAGCTTTCATCACTGGATAGCCTGACGGGTGTGCAGTGATTATTCCGTGCCGCGCCGCAGTGCGTCACCTGCCGGATAGTGTGGTGACGGACGGCCGCATCATCCCAGCGTCGGCGCTGCCATGCTGAAGTAGAGGCTGTAGAGCAGAAAGCTCCAGCTCGCGCCCCCACACAGGCTGATGATCACGGTCGCCAGTACTTCGCGTTGTTGAAAGGACATGGTGCTGCTCCCGGAGTGGCTGAGGGTGCAGCCACTCTAGGAGGGTCACGCGCGGCTGAAATCCCGCTTCTTGCCTGGCTATTCGCCACGCCGCGGGCGCGGCCTCACAGGGTATCGAGCGGGATCTTGAGATAGGAAATACCGTTGCTTTCGGGCGGCGGCTTGTGACCGGCGCGCATGTTGATCTGGACCGACGGCAGGATCAGCACCGGCACCGCCAGCGTCGCATCGCGCGCCGCGCGCAGCTTGACGAATTCGGCCTGCGTGATGCCCTCGTGCACGTGCACGTTGTGCTTGCGCTCCTCGCGCACGGTGGTCTGCCACAGGTGATGGTCGCGCGTCGGCGTCAGGTAGTCGTGGCACATGAACAGGTGCGTGTCGTCCGGCAGGCCGAGGATCTTGTGGATGGAGCGATAGAGCTCGGCCGCGTCGCCGCCCGGGAAGTCGCAGCGCGCCGTGCCGTAGTCAGGCATGAACAGCGTGTCGCCGACGAAACAGACGTCGCCCATCACGAAACTCACGCAGGCCGGCGTGTGGCCAGGGGTGTGCAGCACCTGGGCGTCGAGCGCGCCGATGGCGAAGCGTTCACCGTCCTTCAACAAGTGATCGAACTGCGAGCCGTCGGTGGCAAAGCGCTCATCTTCGTTGAACAGGCGTTTGAAGCCTGCCTGCACGCGCGTGATGTGCTCGCCGATGGCGACCTTGCCGCCGACCTTGGACTTCAGGTACTGCGCGGCGCTGACGTGGTCGGCGTGGGCGTGGGTTTCCAGTATCCAGTCGACGGTCAGGCGTTCGGCGGCGATATAGGCCAACAGCGCATCCGCCGAGTGGGTGCTGGTGCGGCCGGATTTCGGGTCGTAGTCCAGCACCGAATCAATGATGGCGCAGTGGTCGCCGGTCGGTTCAGCGACCACGTAGCTGATGGTGTAGGTGGCCGGGTCGAAAATGCCGTGTACGCGCGCTTGCATGTCGGGTTCCTTGCATTGAGCTGTGAGGCGAGCATAGGCTTGGTCCGGGCTTGACTCCTATATGTAAATATACGTATATATAGACTTATGCATGTAAAGGATATGGAAGCAGTGGCGAGCCGCGTCAGCGAGCTCATGAAGTCGCTGTCGCACAAGAACCGCCTCCTGACCCTGTGCCAGCTGGTGGACGGCGAAAAGGCCGTGGGCGAATTGGCGCAGACGCTGGATTTGAGTCAACCGGCGATGTCCCAGCAGTTGGCGCTGTTGCGCAAGGAAGGGCTGGTCAGCACGCGCCGTGAAGGGCAGACCGTGTATTACGGCTTGCCGGACGGCGAGGTCAGGAAGCTGTTGAAGTTTCTTTACAAGACCTACTGCGGTTAGCGCGATGCCGTGCCCCCTGTAGGTGCGAATTCATTCGCACATTCTTTCGCGCGACGATGCGCCGTCAATAGCCATTAATGTGCGAATGAATTCGCACCTACAGTGCTGCCCGCCGCAATCTCAGCGCATTGCTGATCACCGACACCGAACTCAGGCTCATGGCCAGCGCCGCGATCATCGGTGACAGCAGCCAGCCGGTGAAGGGGTAGAGCACGCCCGCCGCGAGCGGCACGCCGAGCGCGTTGTAGGCAAACGCGAACGCCAGGTTCTGACGCATGTTGGCAAGCGTTGCGCGTGCGCAGGCGCGGGCGGTGGCGATGCCGCGCAGGTCACCCTTGATCAGCGTCACCGGCGCACTCTGCATGGCCACATCGGTACCGGTACCCATGGCGATGCCGACGTCGGCGCGCGCCAAGGCCGGCGCGTCGTTGATGCCATCGCCCGCCATCGCCACGATGCGACCCTCGGCCTTGAGGCGCTCGATGAGCGCCAGCTTGTCGGCGGGTTTCTGGCCGGCATGGATGTCGGTGATGCCGAGTTCGGCGCCGATACGCGCGGCGCTGGCATGGCTGTCGCCGGTCGCCATCACGATGTTGAGGCCCGCCGCGCGCAGTGCCGCCAGGGCCGCCGGCGTGGTGGACTTCACGCTGTCGGCGAGCGCCAGCGCGCCGGCCAGGCGGCCATCGCGCGCGAAATAGACCAGCGTCGCACCGCCGTGCAGCAGCTCCGCGGTCTCGTCGTGCAGGGCATCGATGGCGATGCCGAGCTCGGACATCATCGCCTGGTTGCCGAGCGCCGCCACGCCGCCGCCGATACGGCCACGGACGCCAAGGCCCGGCCTGGCGACGAAATCCTGCACGCTGTCGAGGCGCAGATGACGCTCGGTGGCGGCCTGCACCAGGGCGCGCGCCAGCGGATGCTCGCTATGCTGATCGAGACTCGCCGCACCGGCCAACACGCTGTCCTGATCGAAACCGGGCAGGGCCAGCACGCGGCTCAAGGTCGGTTGACCGACAGTGAGGGTGCCGGTCTTGTCGACCACCAGCGTGTCGACGTCGTTCAAGGCTTCGATGGCGGCGGCATCACGGAACAGCACGCCCTGTTGCGCGGCGCGGCCGGTCGCGACCATGACGGACATCGGCGTGGCGAGTCCGAGTGCGCAGGGACAGGCGATGATCAGCACCGCCACCGCGTTGACCAGGCCATGCACCCAGCGCGGCTCGGGGCCGAACAGGCCCCATGCCAGCAGCGTTGCGAGCGCGCAGGCCACCACGCCGGCCACGAAGTAGCCGGCCACGGTGTCGGCCAGCCGCTGCAGCGGCGCCTTGGAGCGCTGCGCCTGCGCCACCAGCTGCACGATGCGCGCAAGCACGGTGTCGTTGCCCACCTTGTCGGCGCGCAGCGTGAAACTGCCGGTGAGGTTCTGGGTGGCGCCGATCACGCGCTCGCCGGCGCGCTTGGTGACGGGCTGGGATTCGCCGGTCAGCATCGCTTCGTCGACTTCGCTGTGGCCCTCCAGCACCACGCCGTCGGTCGGCACCTGTTCGCCGGGACGCACGCGCAGCGTGTCGCCGAGCTGCACCTCGCTCAAGGCGATATCGGCGTCAAGTCCGTCGGCGCCGACGCGATGGGCGGTTTGCGGTGCGAGCCGCAGCAGGGCCTTGATGGCATCGGCGGTGGCCGCGCGCGCTTTCAATTCCATGATCTGGCCGAGCAGGGTCAGCGACACGATCACCGCCGCCGATTCGAAATAGACCGGCGGGCCGCCCATGCCGGCCTGATGAAACGCTGCCGGCAAGGCGCCCGGCGCCAGCGTCGCCACCACGCTGTAGGTGAACGCCGCGCCGACGCCGAGCGCGATCAAGGTCCACATGTTGGGGCTGCGGTTATGCAGCGAAGCGACGCCGCGTTCGAACACCGGCGCGCCGGCCCACAGCACCACCGGCAAGCTCAACACCAGTTCCACCAAGGCCAGCGCATGGGGCGTGAGTGCGTGCACGAGGTGGCCGCCCATGCCGAGCGCCATCACCATCACGCTGAGCGGCAAGGTCCACCAGAAGCGTCGACGGAAGTCGGTCAGTTCGGGATTGTCGCCGTCGTCGAGACTCGGCATCTCTGCTTCCAGCGCCATGCCGCACAGCGGGCATGTGCCGGGATGATCCTGGCGGATCTCGGGATGCATGGGGCAGGTGTAGATGCTGCCCGGCGCTGCGACCTCGGGCGCGACCGGCCGCGGCTCGAGATAGCGTGCGGGATCGGCGATGAACTTGGTTTTGCAGCCCATCGAGCAGAAGCGGAAATGCTGGCCGTGGTGATCATGCTGGTGCGGCGAGTCGTCGCGCACCGTCATGCCGCATACGGGATCCTGGTCCGCGCTGACGACCGGCGCGAGGTAACGCGTCGGGTCGACCATGAACTTGCCGCGACAGCCCGCACAGCAAAAACGATAAAGCGTGCCTGCGTGTTCGAAGGCGTGGGGTGAGGATGCGCGTACGGTCATGCCGCACACCGGGTCGCGCCAGTTCGCTTCGCTGTTCTCCGGCGAGTGGCAGCATGCGCCGTGGGCTTGGTTCATGGCCGGCATATCCTCAGTCGCTCACAGCTCGCTTCAGTTCGACGCGCCGCCCACCACCGCGTAACCCTGCGCGCGCCAGCGCAGCATGCCACCGGCGAGATTGGCGGCATCGCTGCGTCCCGCGCGTCGCAGGATGACGATGGCCTGTGCCGAGCGTCCGCCGGCGCGGCACACCGTCACCAGCGGCTTGTCGTTCTTGATCTCGTCGACGCGCTGCGCGAGTTC
This sequence comes from Pseudomonadota bacterium, assembly GCA_016719885.1. Lineage (NCBI taxonomy): Bacteria > Pseudomonadati > Pseudomonadota > Pseudomonadota bacterium. The sequence continues at coordinate 67,554 of JADJYF010000002.1, forward strand.
GCCGAGCGGGATCAACTGCGCACCGACGATGTGCCCCAGGGGGCCGTTGAATTCCTCGGGCTCGCGCACGTCGAGCACATGCACCGCGTCGCGATGTTCCTCCAGCCAGCGCGGGTCGAGTTCCCACAGCCCGGCGAAGGTATAGGTGAGCGGCGCCCAGTGTGGTTCGGTGTCCGGCGCCTCGCCGGTTTCGGGCCGGCCGCTGCGCAGGTTGGCCGGCAAGGCCTGGTCGATTTTCTTGGGATGGGGCAAGCCCAGGTTGTTCATGTAGCCGACGAAATCCGATTCGCTGATCTGGCCGCCGAAGCGCGGGTTGAAGCGTTTCTCCTCCGCCACGCTGGTGACGGTCAGGCCGTTGTAGTCGTGGGCCGGATACAGGCGCGTGGCATCCGGCAGGGAGAATATCTGGGTACGTATCGAGTGATAGAGCCGCGACGCGCTGCCCTGTTGAAAATCGGTACGGCCGCAGCCACGAATCAACAGCGCGTCGCCGGTGAAGGCCATGCTTTCATCGTCCAGCACGTAGGTCAGGCACCCGTCGGTATGGCCGGGCGTTTCACGCACTTCGACATGGCGCTGACCGAAAGCGACCTTGTCGCCGTGTTTGAGCAATTGATCGGCGCCTTCGACGCCGGCCTTGGCGGCGATGGCGATACGCGCACCGGTACGCTGTTTGAGCAGCCACGCGGCGGTCACGTGATCGGCGTGGCAATGGGTGTCGAGCACGGCTTCGAGCTCGAGGCCCAGTTCACCGAGCAGGGCGAGATCGCGGCGCGCCTGTTCGAACACCGGGTCGATGAGGATGGCCTTGCGTGTCTGGTCGTCGGCCAGCAGGTAGGTATAGGTCGACGATTCCTGGTCGAACAACTGGCGAAAGATGAGCATGATGGATTACCTGCTTGAAGGGCCCGGTGTCGAGCCTGGCTATTGTGGGCCCGCATCGCGCGCCATGAAAGCGCCGCGCCCTGGGCTGGATCAATTCCCGCGGCGCGCCGTCGATATAATCCGGCCATGAACAAAGAACCTCGCGCCATGAATGTCCTCACCGTGGTACTCGTCGTGTTGAGCTTGTGCCTTGCACCCTCGGTGCGCGTCGCCGCGCAGGCCGACCATGCCGAGGTCGGCGAGGTGGTCGCGGCACGCGGCGACGAAGTGCTGCAACGGGCCGGCGCCACACAATTGCAAATGCTGGCGGTCGGGCAGATTCTCAAGAGCGGCGACACCATCAAGACCGGGCCCTATGGCGGCGCGGCCGTGCTGTTCAACGACGACACCCAGGTGCGCATTCATCGCAACTCCACTTTCAAGGTCGAGTCGGTGCGCGGTGGCGACGGCGTCGAGGAAAGTCGCTTCGCCCTCATCAGCGGCGCGGCATGGTCGCGCGCCAAGGCCTTGTTCCGCACCGTCACCGCCGGCGTGCAACGCGGGCGGCGACCGATAGTCAGCGTGCGCACGCCAGGCGCGACGCTCGGCATACGCGGCACCGACTGGCACGTGAGCGTGGATGCCGCCGGACGCACCACCGCCACCGTGCTGTCGGGCGAAGTGGAACTCGGCAACGAACTCGGCGCGGTGTCGCTGACGCGCGGAGAAGTCGGCACCGCCGAGCACGGGCAGGCGCCTTCCAAGCGCGCGATTGTCGACCTGCGCGACCGCCCGCTGATCGTGCTGCAGACCGGGCCGGAATGGCTGGAGATGCTGCGCGTGGGCGGCGGCGATACGGGCGGCGACGATACGTTGACCAAGGCCGAACAGGCGCTGGACAGCGGCGATTACGCCGCAGCCGACAACTTGCTGAAAGGCGATGTCGCGTCGCCGCGCGCGGCGCTGGTGACGGCGCGCGTGGCCCTGCATGGTCGCGACTACGCGCGCGCCGAGCAGGCCATCGCGGTGGCTGCCACGGATAGCGACGCGCGGCGCGTGGCGCTGGCGAAACTCACGGCCGTCGGCGTGCTGGTCGAACAGCATCGCTTCGGCGAAGCCGATGCCGCCATGGCGGCGCTCGCGGCGAGCGCCGGTGACTTGCCCGATACGCACCTGGTGCGCGCGTGGTTGTCGTCGTTCGCCGGCGATCATGCGACGGCCATCGAGGTGGCGCGCGCAGCCGCCGCGCGTTTCAGCAGCGACGCGCGCTTCGAGACGCTGCTCGCCCATCTGTATTTCCTCACCGATGCGCGAGACGACATGCAGGCCGCTGTCGGGCGCGCGCTGGCGCTCGACGCCAAGGATCATCTCGCCTGGTACGAGCAGGGCCTCTATCACCAGTACAGCGAGCCCGACGCCGCGCGCGCTCTGGCCGCCTATACGCGCAGCCTCGAACTGCGCCCGGGCTTCGCCCCAGCCTACGAGAAGCGTGGATTGGTCAACAACGACATCGGCGATTACCGCGCCGCCGTGCGCGATCTCAAGGCCGCGCTGGCCGCCGATCCGGGCAGCGCATCCGCGCATGCCAACTATGGCCTGGTGGCGGCTTACCTCGGTCGCCTCGACGAAGCGCGCAGCCATCTCGAACAGGCGCAGACCCTGAATGCCGATGAAGCCTACGCGGGCTTGGGTCTCGCCTATCTCGACCTGCTCGGCGGCGCGCCGTCGAAGGCGGTCGACAAAACCTTGAAGGCGCTGGTCGCCAACCCCGAACTGCCGGGCATAGACTGGTTCCTGGCCGCGGCCACCTACCAGTCCGGTGACTACGCGCGCACCCGCCAGGCGCTGGACACCGCGCGCCAGCGCGACCCCGACGACCCGATACCCGACCTCATTGGCTCGGTGACGGCGGTCGATCATTTCGAAGCGGGCGAGGCCATACGCGAGGCGCGCCGCGGCTTCGAAAAGACCTTGCGCGCGAAGTCCTTCGCGGTCGACACGCTCGCCAACGCGCGCGGCGGCAGCGCCACGCTCGGCCAGGCCTATTCCAATCTCGGCCTCGACGAGTGGGGCGGCTATTACTCGATGCTGGCGTTCGATCCCTACGAGGCCGGCGGTTACTTCTACCTGTCGCAGGCCAACCAATTCGCGTCCGAGCGCGCGCGGCTCGGCGCCAACCTGCAGGGCCTGTTGCTCGACCCGACGGCGGTGTCGTTTCCGACCCGCTACTACGAGCCGTTTCGCCAGGAACGTCACGACGTCACGCTCGCCGGCACGCTCGGCTACAACGATGGCGGTTTCATTCATTCCGGCGGCGGCAGCGTGCAAGGCCTGGTGCGGCGCCCCGATCCGATCGCCTATTACATCGCCGGCAGCCATGCGCACGACGATGGCAATCGCGACGACAATGCCAGCGGCCACCAGAGCCTGCAGGTGCAATTGGGCAGCAGCCTGCTCGACCAGAGCCACAACCTGCTGTTCAACCTGACCGCCCAGCACTTCAACCAACAGCTGCCCGGCGCCGCCAGTGACGGCGACCCGGACGATGCGCAGATGAACCAGTTCCTGTTCGCCGATCTCGGCTACCAGTACCGCGTCAATTATCACAATCGCATCATGGCGCGCGTGGCGGGTGGCTATGAAACCTCGCGCTTCAGCAATGGCAGCCCTTTCGGTCGCGGCCTCGGCAGTCGCGATTATTCATTGCTGCGCACGTTCGGACGCGACACCACGCGCGGCCTGTACGGCCAGGGCTTGTTCGACGTGACGGATCTCGCGGTCGCCACCATCAACCAGCCGCCGAGCTTTCCGGTGCTCTTCACCGGCCCCTTGAGCGACGCGCTGTGCGGCGTGCTGTTCAATGTCGATTGCCCGGCGACGCCCGACAACCTGGCGGCGGCCATCGACGACGATGCGACCCTCAACGACACCACCAACGCCTCGAAGCTGCTGTTCCAGCTGCGCCAGATGTTCGATGCCGGCCCGCTGGAGCTGACCTATGGCACCGGCTACGGACGCTTCGACGAACACACGGTGTTGAACGCCATCACGCCGCGGCTGTTCGGCATCGCCAACCTGTTCGGCGTCGGTGTCGATGTGCCGGCCTGTCCCGACATCGGCGTCGCCAACCCGGTCGGACAATGTGCGTTCGTGTGGACCGACGCGGTTGGCCAGCGCATCAGCCAGAACGCGGTGGCGACTTCGCTGGAGGTCTATGGCCAGGCGCGCTGGAAGCTGACGCCCGACCTGTGGCTGGAAGGCGGCGTGTTCTACCGCGACATCTCGCTCGGCGCCAACGACAAGCATCAATTCGATCCGCGCATCGGCGCCGCGTGGCGCATCACGCCGCGCCACTGGCTGCGCGCGTCATCGCAGAGCGCCCTGATCGATTCCCTGCGCACGCAGGACACCTTGGCGCCCGTCGGCATCCTCGGCGCGGTGGTGCCCGACGCCTATTTCTCCGCCACCGACACCCTGGCCGCCACCTGGTATCACCAGTTGCGCTGGGACGCGGAGTGGAATTCGCGCGTGTACACCTTCGTGCAGGTCGACCGCCAGGACGTCGAGGATTTTGCCCTGGGCTTCGTGCCCGATTCGCGCTTCACGATCTTCGGTCACCTGGCCGACGGCCGCCTCGATACCGTGAGCTTCGGCGCCAACGTGTGGCTGGCCGAGCGCATCGGTTGGTCGGCGAGCTACAAGCACCTGTGGAGCGAGAACCGTTCCCAGGGTAGGGAGCGCGGCCGCGACCTGCCGCTCATCCCCGAGCAGGAATTCCATACCGGCCTCACGTGGGTGCATCCCAAGGCCGTGACCTTGGGCGTCGGCGGTAATTACACCGGCGAGCGCGTGGCTAATCTCAACAACAGCCGCACGCTGGGCGGCTATTGGACGGCGGGCGCCTTCGCCAACTGGCAACCCTTCAACAAGCACCTGTCGCTGACCCTGTCGGCGGACAACCTGTTCGATGCGGACTACGAACTCGCCGAGGGTTTTACCGGCGTCGGTACCACGGTGCTGATGTCGGCGGAGTATCGCTTTTAGCGAAAGCCGTCTCACCGTCGCCCGTCACCGCGCGGGAAGTGCCCAGTACTTCACGCTCCGGGGGGGGGGGGGGGGGGGCGGGCGGGCGCGCTGTTCCGGGGGGGGGGGGGGGGGGGGGGGGCGGGGGGGCGGGGGGGGGCTGGGGGGGGGGGGGAGGGGGCAAAGGAAAAAAGGAAGGGGGGGGGGGGGCGGGGGGGGGCGCGCGGGGGGGGGTTGGGGGGGGGGGGGGGCGGGGGGGCGGGCGGGGGGGGGCGGGGGCGGGGCGCGGGGGGGGAGTGGGGCGCCGCGGAGCCTGCGGGCGCACGGCCGCCTTCGGCGGTGATGGCATGGCCATCTCCGCCACCGTGGTGCAGGGCAGCTTCACGAGTTTGGTGGGAACCTTCGTGGCCGACGCCAGCAGCCAGGCACTGGAATTCGACACGAGTTCCAATGCGCCGATCCTGAACGCCTACGTGCTGCGCCAGACGTCCGCCGTGCCGCTACCGGCGGCCTGGCTCATGCTGTTGCCGGCGGGGGGGGCGCCAGGCGGTCGCGGGCGAATCAAGCCCGCGCCATCCCTGCCCGCCGCGCTTCGGTGGCGGGCCCATCCACCGCCAACGATTCATCCTCGACCGCGCCGCGCAGCACCACGCCGTAGACGTCATGTGCACGCTCGCGCGTTTCCCAACGCTCGAGCACGTCGGCCAGTACGCGCGCAGGATCGCGGTCCAGCGGCGAGCCGTAGCCGCCTCCGCCGCAGTCCACGCCACGCACGAATTCCCCCGGCTTGAGGCGACACTCGACCACGCCTGGCAGCTTGTCTTCGCTGCCGTCGATGCGCACGTGATACGTCTGTGCCGCCGGCCCGGCATGCCCGCCACGCACGCCTTGCGGCGGATTGACCTGGCCGTCGCAGGACACCACCACCGTCATCGGATCCTTGCGCGGGCCGTAGATCACTTCGCCGCCCGGCGCGCCACGGAAGCGCCCGGCGCCGCCGCCACCTTCCACCACGCGCAGTGACTTGATGGTGATCGGATACTTCGATTCATCCACTTCCACGCTGCCGCGATACATGAGTCCGGCCGCCACCGGCAGGCCGTAGTTCAACCAGCCGTCGGTACTCGGCGTGCCGGGGCCGCCATTGACCACCAGCCATTCCTGGTTGATGTAGGGGCTGCCGCCGAGGCGCCAGTCCTTGCCGGAGATCACACCGGCTCCCGCGCCCATGCCGAGCGCGCCCTCGGCCAGGCCATGGCCGTCACCAATGGTGGCGAACGCCGCCTGGGTGATGTTGACGATGCGGTCGCCGATGTTGGTGGTCGCCATCGAACACGAGTGCGGGAACCGCGGGATGCCGATGATGCAACCTTCACGCAGTTTCACCGACACGCGCGAGAAGCTGCCGCCATTGTGCGGCACGTCCTGGTCGATGCAGTTGAATACGCCGGCCATGGCATTGCTGGTGGCGCAGGCCACCGACTGGTTGAGACCGAAGTCCTTGTTGTCTTCGTTGTGGGTGAGATCCACTTCGATGGTGCCGTTGACGGCATCAACGTTGACGTCGATGCGAATGGCGAGGCCATCGGGCAGCACCGGCGGCTGCGGGTCGTAATGGCCGACATTGGTGAGTCGGCCGTTCGGCAGTTTCTTGATCGCTTCGATCATGCGGCGCTCGGAATAGGCGAACCAGTCGCGCACGAACTGGCGAATGGTGTCCATGCCGTAGCGGCGCACGAGTTCGGTCAGCCGCCGCTCGCCGATGCGCGCCGCGCCGACGGTGGCGAGGTAGTCGCCATACCACTGCTCGGGCACGCGGATGCGGCGCCGGCACATGCGGATGATGTCGTCGACGTCCTTGTAATCCTTCTGCACGCGCACGCACGGGAAGATCAGCGCGCCTTCCTCGTACACGTCGCGCGCATAGGCGTGGTAGGTGCTGGGGATGGAGTTTCCGCAGTCGGCCTGGTGGGCCTTGGCGCAGGTCGTGAACAGGTGTTCGCCGTCGACGATCACCGGGCACATGATCATGTGGTCGGCGGCGTGGGTGTTGCCGAGGTAGGGATCGTTGTGCAGGAAGGCATCGCCGGGCGTGAGATCCTTGTGCAGGTCGCACATCGACTGCGACTGCAGCGACGAGCCGAAGATGTGCACCGGCAGGCCTTCGCCCGGGCACAACAGCTGGTTGTCGGCCGTCACGATCGCGCAGGAGAAATCGCGCACCACCGCCAACACCGCCGAGCGCGCGGTGCGCAGCAAGGTGTTGGACATTTCGCGCACGATGGCATTCAGGCGATTGGCGAGCACCGCCATCAGCACCGGGTCCATGGTGTAGGCGGGAGTTGGGTCGGTCGTCGGCTGGTTCACAGGCTGGTCTCCTTGGGCGGGGTCAGGATGTAACGGCCGCCGGCGCTGACACGCGCGCTGGCGCCGGGATTGACCACCAGGGTCGAGGTCGGCTCTTCGATGATGGCGGGACCGTCGATGACGGCGCCCACCGGCAAACGATCGCCAAGATAGATCGGCGTTTCGACCGCGCCGCCGCGACCGAAGTAGGCCGGGCGACGGCGGTCGGCGTCGGCCTTGCTGGCGCCGGCCGCGCGGCTCGGTTCCAGCGACGGCGCATTGACGCTCGCGATCAGGCGGCCACGCCAGTTGAGGCACTCGACCGCCTGGCCGACGTCGGTGATGGCGAACACGCGTTCGTGCACGCGGTGGAATTCTTCCACCAGCGCGGCGACGTCGGCGGCGTTCTCGAAGCGCGCCGCCGCCACTTCGATTTCCAGTTCCCACACCTGGAAGCGATAACGCGCTTCGACGAAATAGCGCTTCCTGACGTCGGTGATGCCACGCTCGCGCAGGCGGCCGGCGAACTCCTCGAGGCGCGCGTCGATGTCGGCCAATGCGCCGTTCACGCCGTCGAAATCGAACTGGTCGGTGGCCGTGAGTCGCGCCGCGCCGGCCTCGGTGATGATGTCCGAGAACTGCATGCCCGAGGCGCTCAAGGCGCCGGCGGTGCGCGGCACCAGCACGGTCTGGCAGCCGAGCTCGGCGGCTATCGGCATGGCGCCCAGGCCGCCGGCGCCACCGCCGGCGACCAGGATGGATTCGGCCGGGTTGATGCCCTCGTTGATGGTCAGTTCCTTGATGGCCTGGATCATGTTCTCGTTGGCGACCGTCAGGATCGCGAAGGCCGCGCGCTCCACGGTCTCACCGAGCCGCGCGGCCACCGGTTCGATGGCGCGGCGCGCGGCCGCTTCATCGAGCTGCATGCGCCCGCCGAGGAAATGCGCGGGGTCGATGTAGCCGAGCACCACCGAGGCATCGGTGACGGTCGCCTGCGTGCCGCCGCGTCCGTAACAGGCCGGGCCCGGTTCGGAGCCCGCCGATTGCGGACCGACGCGCAGCAGGCCGCCGCTGTCGACCCACGCTATCGAACCGCCGCCGGCGCCGATCGAATGCACCGCCACCGAGGCCATGCCGAGGTTGTCGCCCACCCACTGCGGACCGAGCCAGGTGTCGCGCGAATATTCCACCGCGCCGTCGCGCACCAGGCTGACGTCGAAGGTGGTGCCGCCGGCGTCGCACACGATGATGTCGCGCGTGAGATTCTCGGCGGCCGCGTAGGCAAGACCCGCGATCGGCGCCATGGCCGGACCGGACTTCACGAGGTAGATGGGTTTTTTGCACCACGTCGCCGAGATGCATGACGCCGCCGAACGAGGTGCTGACCAGGATGTCGTTGCGGTAGCCGGCGTCGCGCAGGTCCTTCTCGAGTGTCAACAGGTATTCCTGCATGAGCGGCTTCAGCGATGCGTCGATGGCGGTCGACGAGGCGCGCCGGTACTCGCGCAGGATCGGGTTCAATTGATGGGACAGCGTGTAGGGCACGCCCGGCAGCAGTTCTTCCAGCAGTTGGCCGACGCGCAGTTCGTGCGCGGGATTGGCTATCGACCACAACAGGCATACCGCCACCGCTTCGACGCCGCGCGCTTTAAGGCCTTCGATGATCTTGCGCACCGCCGCTTCGTCCAGCGCTTTGTCGACGCCGCCTTCGGCATTGATGCGTTCCGGGATCTCGAACGTCAGCCGGCGCGGCACGTAGGGCGCGGGATATTCCATCGCGAGGTTGTGCGGCTCGGACTTGCCGCCTTCCTTGAGCAAGAGAATGTCGGGGAAACCCTCGGTGCTCAAAAACGCGGTGCGCGCGGTCTTGCGTTCGACGATGCCATTGGTGCCGCGCGTGGTGCCGTAGAGGAACATGGCGGTGTCGGCGAGCAATGCCGGCACCGACAGGCCGAGCTCCTCGGCGGCGACCTTGAGGCCGGCGGCAATGCTGTTGAAGGCGCGTTTCTTGTCGGTCAGGGCTTTGCCGATGGTGAAGTGACCGGCATCATCGGTCACGACGACGTCCGTGAACGTACCCCCCGTGTCGACGGAGATGCGATATGGCATGGGTCTCGAGTCCCTAAGGTCTGGTAGATGGAATGAAGCTGTCGATACGGTGAAGCTAAGGGCGGTGCGCGGTGCCGTCAACCGCGACGCCGCGCATCACCCGGCGCCTGGGCCAGGCTCAACTCGCGAGGGCCTCGAGGGGCGGCACATGGGCGAGGCCCAGGGCTTCGGCCACCGCCGCACAGGTCACGTGGCCGGCATGGATGTTGAGACCGTTGGCGAGGCCCGGGTCGTCCGCGAGTGCGCGCTTGACGCCCTTGTCGGCCAGCGCCACCACGTAGGGCAGGGTGGCGTTGTTCAAGGCGAAGGTCGAGGTGCGCGGCACCGCGCCCGGCATGTTGGCCACGCAGTAGTGCACCACGCCGCACTCGACGAAGGTCGGGTGCTGGTGGGTGGTGGGATGGGAGGTCTCGAAGCATCCGCCCTGGTCGATGGCGACATCCACCACCACCGCGCCGCGTTTCATGTGGCCGAGCATGGCGCGGGTCACGAGCTTGGGCGCCGCCGCGCCCGGGATCAGCACCGCGCCGATGATGAGGTCGGCCTCGCGCGCCGCCTGGTCGATGCCGGCGACCGTCGAGTACACGCACTTGATGCGGCCCTGGTACTTGTCCGTGAGGTGGCGCAGGCGCTCGAGCGACTTGTCGAACAAGGTCACGTCGGCGCCGAGGCCGACCGCCATCTGCGCCGCATGATCGCCCACCACGCCGCCGCCGATGATCACGACCTTGGCTGGCGCCACGCCCGGCACGCCGCCGAGCAGGATGCCTTCGCCGCCCTGTGCCATCTCGAGACAGTGCGCGCCGGCCTGCACGGCAAGGCGGCCCGCCACTTCGCTCATGGGCGCCAGCAGCGGCAGGCCGCCGTGCCGGTCGGTGACGGTTTCGTAGGCGATGGCGGTGACGCCCGAGGCCAGCAGGCCATGCGCCTGCGGCGCATCGGGTGCGAGATGCAGGTAGGTGAACAGCAGTTGGCCGGCGCGCAGGCGGGCGATTTCCTGCGGCTGCGGTTCCTTGACCTTGACCACCATGTCGGCGCGCGCGAAGACTTGCTCGATGCTCGCGATCTCGGCGCCCGCCGCGCGGTAGTCGGCGTCGTGCATGCCGATGCCGGCGCCCGCTTCCGATTCCACCAGCACCTGGTGACCATGATGGACCAGTTCGCGCACGCTGCCCGGCGTCAGGCCGACGCGGTATTCGTGGTTTTTGATTTCTTTTGGCACACCGATGAGCATGAACAGTCTCCTGGAGTGGCTTCGGGCATTGTAGGCATCGTTATTGTGGGTCCGACTATAGTCGGACACGTCAGACTCATCACGCCTCTGGGCGCGGGTCCGGCTCGCTCGCTCCTCGCCTATCTATCTGATATGTCTCGTCGCTCGCTGCGCGGCTCCTAGCGCGCGAGCATGCTCGCTACGCTTATTCAGAGCTTCCTGAAGTCTGACCCACAAAAGAGAGAGCTGTAGTACACTCGCGCCCGGACACGATTCAATGGTGAACGTGTCGGTCCCCTCGCAGCACAGCTCTGTAAACCCCGCCAGGCCCGGAAGGGAGCAACGGTAGCAGTCACTGTGGGTGCCGGGGTGTGGCTGGCACGTTCGCCGCCTTATTCTCGATGACCGGGCCCGACGGTCGTGCGCACCCACCGGGTGCCCATCCCGCGTTTTAGTGAAGGGTATCGCCACATGAGCTACCAGGTCCTCGCACGCAAGTGGAGGCCGCGCAATTTTGCCGAGGTGATTGGGCAGGCGCACGTGCTCAAGGCCTTGATCAATGCGCTGGACACCGGTCGCCTGCATCATGCCTACCTGTTCACCGGCACGCGCGGCGTGGGCAAGACCACGCTGGCGCGCGTGCTGGCCAAGGCGCTCAACTGCGAGACCGGCGTCAGCAGCACGCCGTGCGGCGTGTGCAGCGCCTGCACCGCCATCGACCAGGGGCGCTTCGTCGATCTCATCGAGGTCGACGCCGCCTCGCGCACCAAGGTCGACGAGACCCGCGAACTGCTGGACAACGTGCAGTACGCGCCGACCCAGGCGCGCTACAAGGTCTACCTCATCGACGAAGTGCACATGTTCTCCAATCACTCCTTCAACGCCCTGTTGAAGACCCTGGAGGAACCACCGGCCCACGTCAAATTCCTGCTCGCGACCACCGATCCGAAGAAGCTGCCGGTCACCATCCTGTCGCGCTGCCTGCAGTTCAACCTGACGCGCATGCCGGCCAGCCTGCTGGCGCAGCACCTGGCCACGGTGCTGACCGCCGAAGGCATCGCTTTCGAAGACGGCGCCTTGACGCTCATCGCGCAGTCCGCCGGCGGCAGCGTGCGTGATTCCCTGAGCCTGCTCGACCAGGCCATCGCCCACGGCGCCGGCAAGGTCGACACCAACGAAGTGGTGATGATGCTCGGCACGGTCGACCAGGACCGCGTGCTGAAAATCCTGTCCATGGTCGCCGCCGGCGATGCCCACGCCGTGATCGCCGCCGCGCGCGAACTCGCGAGCTACGTGCCGGACTATGGCCAGGTGCTGGCCGAGATGGCCTCGCTGTTGCGACGCGTGGCCGTGGTGCAGGTGCTGGGCGAGGCGACGGGCGATCTCGAAAGCGACGCGCGCGTGGCGGCGTTGGCCGCCAGCCTGCCGGCCGATGAAGTGCAGCTCCTGTACCAGATTGCCCTGACCGGCCGCCGCGACCTGGCCATGAGCCCCGACGCCGAAGCCGCCTTCGAAATGACCCTGCTGCGCATGCTGGCGTTTCGTCCGGCCGGTGTCGTGAGCGCACCGCTGGTCGGCGCGGCGCGCAGTGCGCCCTTGACGCGCGCGCCGGCGCCCGCGTCGGCCGTCAGCCGTGCGCCTGTCGCGGCGCCTGTCGCTCCGGTTACCGCGCCGCCGGCCGCGCCTGTCGCCGTGCCCGAAGTCGCGCCGCCGTCGCCGCCGGCCGCGGCGGTGGTCGAGCCGCCCGCGCCGAGTGCCACGCCGCGCGCCGCGCTGCCGGCGCATTTCGATTGGGCGCAGGTGGTCGATGAACTGACCGTGGTGGGGCTCGCGCGTGAACTGGCGCGCAACAGCGCCGTCGCGCATTTCGATGGCCGCCGACTCGACCTCGTGATCGCGCCGCAGTTTGAAAAGCTCGCCGCGCGCCGCCATGTCGATACCCTGCAGGCGGCGCTGGCCGACAAGTACAGCGGCGAAATTGTCATCAACGTCACGGTCAGCAGCGATTCCGGGCTCAGCACGCCGTCGCAGCAGCAGCTCGCGGCCGCCGCCGACAAGCAGCGGCGCGCCGAGGCGGACATCGACGCCGATCCCAATGTGCGCGCCTTGCGTGACACCTTCGGCGCGACCATCGAAGACGTGTCCGGGCGCTGAGCGCGCAGCGGCGATTGAATCAACAGCGGAGCAGCGAACCATGCGTGGTGGAATTGGCGACCTCATGAAGCAGGCGCAGAAGATGCAGGCCGACATGGAAAAGGCCCAGGCCGAAATCGCGGCGACCGAAGTCACCGGCGAAGCCGGTGGCGGCATGGTCAAGGTGGTGATGAACGGGCGCCACGACGTGCGCAAGGTCAGCATCGACGCGGACTTGTTCAAGGACGACAAATCCATGGTCGAGGATCTCGTCGCGGCGGCCATGAACGACGCCAATCGCCGCGTCGAGCTGTTGAGCCGCGACAAGCTGTCGAGCGTCACGGCCGGCATGAACCTGCCGCCCGGCGTCAAGCTGCCGTTCTGAGCCTGCGCGACGCATCGCGGACAGCCTCGCCATGAATCCCTCGCCGCTGCTTGCCGAACTCATCACGGTGCTGCAGTTCCTGCCCGGCATCGGTCCGAAATCGGCGCAGCGCATCGCCTTCCACCTGCTCGAACAGCATCGCGACAAGGCGCGCCGCCTGGCCGATGTCATGCGGCGCGCCGCCGATCAGATCGGCCAGTGCGCGAGTTGCCGCACCTTCTGTGAGACCGAGGTGTGTTCGCTGTGTCGCAGTGACAACCGCGATGCCGGCCTGGTGTGCGTGGTGGAGAGCCCGCTGGACGTGGCTTCGATCGAGGCGGCGTCGGATTTTCGCGGCAAGTATTTCGTGCTGCTGGGACGCCTGTCGCCGATCGACGGCGTGACGCCCGACAGCCTCGGCATGCCGCTGCTGGAACAGCGCCTGGCCGGCGGCGAAGTGCGCGAACTGATCGTCGCCACCGGCACCACCATGGAAGGCGAGGCCACCGCCCACTACCTGCGCCAGGTGGCGCAGCGCGCCAACGTGCGCGCCACGCGCATCGCTTACGGCGTGCCGGTCGGCGGCGATCTCGAATTCGTCGACGGCTCGACCCTGTCCCACGCGCTCGCCAGTCGCCGCGATTACTGATTGCGCGCTGGCGCGGCGAGCGTGGTCGCCGACCCGCCCTTGCTCTAACATCGCCGCGGTACGCGTGTTCAAGTCCGGAGTTCACCCATGCAGTTTGCCGCCAGCCATCTCATCTGGATCGATCTCGAAATGACCGGCCTCGAGCCGGAGCGGGATTGCATCATCGAGATCGCGACCATCGTCACCGATGCCGATCTCAACGAGCAGGTGGAAGGCCCGGTGTTCGCCATTCATCAAAGCGACGCGGTGCTGGCCGGCATGGATGAATGGAACACCCGCCAGCACGGTCAGTCCGGATTGACCGCGCGGGTGCGCGCCAGCACCACCAGCGTCGCCATGGCCGAGCAGGCGACGCTCGATTTCCTGCGCCAGTACCTGCCGCCGTCGAGCTCGCCGATGTGCGGCAACAGCATCTGCCAGGACCGGCGCTTTCTCTACAAGTACATGCCGGCGCTCGCCGAGTTCTTTCACTATCGCAATCTCGATGTCAGCACCTTGAAGGAACTGGCCAAGCGCTGGGCGCCCGACCTGCCCGCGTTCCAGAAACAGTCGAATCACCTGGCGCTGGCCGACATCCGCGATTCGATTGCGGAACTGCGTCATTACCGCACGCACTTCCTGAAGGTGCCGCCGTCGCCATGAGCGTCGCGCTGGGCGACGGGCTGTACGACGCCGCCGGCACGCGCGCGCTGGAGCATTACGCCAGCGCGTCGCTAGGCATCGACAGCTACACCCTGATGGAGCGCGCCGGTCGCGCGGTGTTCGAGTCGCTGCGCCGGCATTGGCCGCAAGCGCGACGTCTGCTCATCGTGTGCGGCGCCGGCAACAACGGCGGTGACGGCTACGTGATCGCGCGGCTCGCCCACCAGGCCGGGCTCGCGCCACGGGTGGTGATGCTGGCCGCCGAGTCGCGCCTGCGCGGTGACGGCGGCGAGGCCTACCGCAGGCTGCGCGAAGCCGGGCTTGCGCCCTTCGACGGCGCGAACTGGTTCGACGACATCGAGGTGGTGGTCGATGCGCTGCTTGGCACCGGCCTCGAGCGCCGGGTGGAAGGCGCCTACGCCGACGCCATCGCGCGCATCAACGCGGCGTCGCTGCCGGTAATCAGCGTCGACGTGCCGTCCGGCATCGATGCCGGCAACGGCGCTTGCCACGGTCTTGCCGTGCGCGCCGCCGTCACCGTCAGCCTGGTCAGTCTCAAGCAGGGCCTGGTGACCGGCGCGGCGCCGGATCACTGCGGCGCCCTCGAGTGGGATGCCATCGGCTTGCCGGCGACGCTGTTCGACGCGGTGCCGCCGTCGGCGCGAGCTGTCTCGTATGCGGGTTTACGTCACTTGTTCACGCCGCGCGCGCGTACCGCGCACAAGGGCCAGCACGGCCATGTGCTCGTGATCGGCGGCGCGCCGGGCTATGGCGGCGCCGCGCGCATGGCGGCCGAGGCGGCGGCGCGGGTAGGCGCCGGTCTCGTGACCCTCGCGACCCATCCCGATTACGCCGCCGCGCTCAGCGCGCAACGGCCGGAAATCATGTGCCGTGGCGTGAACAACGCCGCCGAACTCGCGCCCTTGCTGGCGCGGGCCAGCGTGGTAGCGATCGGACCGGGGCTTGGTCAGCAGCCCTGGGGGCAACGCCTGTGGGCGGCGGTACGGGACTGTCCCCAACCGCAGGTGGTGGACGCCGACGGCCTCAACCTGTTGGCCGCCGATCCCGACCAGCGGCACGCGCGCATCCTGACGCCGCACCCGGGTGAAGCAGCGCGCCTGGCGGGCAGCGGCACCGACGCCATTCGCGACGACCGCTACGCGGCGGCGGCCGAGCTGGGCGCGCGCTACGGCGGCGTGGTGCTGCTGAAGGGCGCGGGCACCGTCATCGCCAGCGCCGGCGAAGTACCGCTGGTGGTGCGCGACGGCAATCCCGGCATGGCCAGCGGCGGCATGGGCGACGTGCTGACCGGCGTGATTGCCGGCCTGCTCGCGCAAGGCATGGAAGCCCGCACGGCCGCCGCCGTCGGCGCCTGTGTCCACGCCCACGCCGCCGACCGCGCGGCGCGCGACGGCGAACGTGGTTTGTTGGCGGCCGACCTCATGCCGCATCTGCGCGCGGCGGTGAACCCGGCACAAACATGAAAACCTTCACTACCGCCATCGACAGCGCCGAGGCGATGGAAGCCTTCGGCGCGCGCCTCGCCGCCGCCTGCGCCCCGGGCGTACGGCTGCACCTGTCCGGCGACTTGGCAGCCGGCAAGACCACGCTGGCGCGCGGCTACCTGCATGCCCTTGGCCATCGGGGCGCGGTCAAGAGCCCGACCTTCACCCTGGTCGAAAGCTACGCACTCGCGTCGCGCACCGTGCATCACTTCGATCTCTACCGCATGGCCGCCGGCGAACTCGAATTCATCGGCATCGAGGACTACTTCGACGCCGATGCCGACTGCCTCATCGAATGGGCGGAGCGCGGCGCGCCGGTGCTGCCGGCGCCCGATCTGTGGCTGCACATCCAGGTCGTCGACGGCGGCCGGGCGCTGCGCTTGGAAAGCCATACCCAGGCCGGTGATGAGATAGTTTCGAGCTTGTGTTGATCAACGATAACAATCATTTATAAAAACAACATAAGACGAACTTGAATTAGGGGGCCTAAGCCGTACAGAATACGAGCATCTATGAGAAAAAAACTTTAAGCCAATGCCCAGGCTGATCTTTCTCATCTTCTTCCTGTTCTGCGGCAAGGCCCTCGCCACTGAAGTGCAAGGCGTGCATGCCAACCGCACGCCCAGCGGCTCGCGCCTGGTGTTCGACGTCGTCGGTCCGCTGCAATACACCGTGTCGCGGCTCGACAATCCGCCGCGCTTGATCATCGATTTCAAGGGTGCCAAGGCGCGCCGGCTGCTCAGCCTCGACAGCCAGAGCAGCGGCATCAAGCACATTCGCCAGTTCATGCAGAGCGACCTCGGCCTGCGGGTGGAGATGGAACTGGCACAGCCGGCCGAGGTGAAGGCCGAACTCCTGCCGCCCCTGAATGGCGCTGGCCAGCGCCTGGCGGTGGAGCTCACCAGCGCGCAACGCCGCACCGCGAGCGCGCCTGCGCAGCCGCGCACCCCGGCGCGTGCGCCCGCCGCCAACCCCGCGCCCGCGCCCGCCGAGCCGACCAAGCGCGCCAGCGCGGCGGTCACGGCGGACAGGGATGCCGACAAGACGGCGCCGACGGCGCCCCGCGTCAGGCCGGAGGCCGCGGCTATCCCCGCGGCCCGTGCACGCGCGCAGCGCGAACTGGTGGTCGCGGTCGATGCCGGCCATGGCGGCCAGGACGTCGGCGCCATCGGGCCCAGCGGCACCTATGAAAAGGACATCGTGCTGGCGGTGGCGCGCGAACTCGTGCGCCTGATCAATCGCCAGCCCGGCATGCGCGCGGTGATGACCCGCGATGGGGATTATTTTCTGCCGCTGCGCACGCGCATGGATCGGGCCCGCGCCAAGCGCGCGGACCTGTTCATCTCGGTCCACGCCGACGCGGTACAGGACCGGCGTGTGCAGGGCTCGTCGGTCTACGTGCTGTCGCAGCGTGGCGCCAGCAGCGAAGCGGCCAAATGGCTGGCGGCCAATGAAAACGCCGCCGACCTGGTAGGCGGCGTCAGCCTCGACGACAAGGATCGCATGCTCAAGACCGTGCTGCTCGACCTGTCCCAGGCCGCGTCGCTGGATGCCAGCATCGATCTCGGCAACTCGGTATTGCGCGGCCTGCGCAGCGTCGGCCGTGTACACCATGCGCGTGTACAGTCGGCGGGCTTCATGGTGCTGAAGTCGCCGGACATTCCCTCCATCCTGGTCGAAACCGCGTTCATCTCCAACCCGGTCGAGGAAAAGCGCCTGCGCAGCGAAACCTATCGGCAAAAGCTCGCGCGCGCGATCTTCAACGGCGTGGTGAGCTTCAACGCCACGCGCAGCCGCCCGGTGGCGCGCCCGGTCGAGCGCGTGATGGCCGATGCAGGCGGCAACGATGCGCGTCGTCATCGCGTGTCGCCCGGCGAAACCCTGTCGACCATCGCCGATCGCTACGACGTCAGCATCAACACGCTCAAGCAGGCCAACGACATGGATTCGGAGATGGTGCGCGCGGGTTCCACGCTGCGCATCCCTTGAGCGGGGTCGCCCGAGCGGCGCCCTGATTGCCTACACTACGCGCCATGCAAGCCATGGCGCGTCCCATCCTTCCGCTGTCCGATCTGCTGATCAATCAAATCGCCGCCGGCGAGGTGGTCGAGCGGCCGGCTTCGGTGATCAAGGAACTGGTGGAAAACAGTCTCGATGCGGGCGCCACACGCATCGACATCGATGTCGGCGAGGGCGGTCTTGCCTACATGACGGTCAGCGATGACGGCTCCGGCATGGCCGGCGCCGATATCGCCGCGGCCTTGCGCCGCCATTGGACCAGCAAGATCGCCGAGGTCAGCGATCTCGCGAGCCTCGTATCACTCGGTTTTCGCGGTGAGGCCCTGGCCAGCATCGCGTCGGTCGCCACCATCGAAATCGTGACGCGCCGCCGCGGCGACGCCCATGGCTGGCGCCTCGCGGTGGCGCCCGGCCAGGCGCTCGCCGCGCCGACGCCGCACAAGGCCAATGTCGGTACCCGCATCACGGTCAGCGAGCTGTTTCACAACGTGCCGGCGCGGCGGCGCTTCCTGAAGCGCGCGCGTACCGAGTTCCTGCACATCCAGCAACTGGTGCGGCAACTGGCCTTTGCGCGCCCCGAGGTCATGATGTCGCTCAGCCAGGCCGGCAGCCGCGGACTGCGCCTGGCGCCGGCCGCGCTGGGCGCCGAAGGCGCGCGCTGGCGCAGCCTGTTCGGCGCCGCGTTCGTCGGCGCCGCGCATTACGTGGCGTTGGAGCTCGAAGGCATCGCCGTGCACGGCTGGGTGGGCGGCAGCGCGCAGGCCGACAGTCAGTCCGATGGCCAGTTCCTGTCCTTGAACGGGCGTTACGTGCGCGACCGGCAGCTGGCCCACGCGGTGCGCCTGGCCTACGGAGAGGCTATTCCGGCCGGACGCTTTCCGGTCTACGCACTGGCGGTGAGCGTTGCGCCCTCGGCGGTCGACGTCAACGTGCATCCCGGCAAGCTCGAAGTGCGCTTCGCCGACGTGCGCGCCGTGCATGACGTGCTGTTCGTGGCGGTGCGACGCGCGCTCGAAGCCGATGGCGGCGCGCCGCTGCCGCCGCACGAGCGAGGCATCGCCGAGCGCCCCCTCGAATACGCGCCGGCGCGCGTGCTCGAGGTCGTCACCCAGCGCGCGGCGCCGGCAAGCACGGCCGCACAGCTCGGCGCGGCGCTGGCGCTGGTCGATGAGCGTTATCTCCTGTATCGCGATGGCGACGGTGTGCGTGCACTCGATCTGCGCGCGGCCTGGAGCGCGGTACTGGCGGCGCGGCTCGGCGCCGAAGCGCAAGCGCGGCCGCTGCTGATCCCGGAACGCATCGGGCACGACGCGCCGCTGTGGCGGCAGCGCTCGCCCGCGCTGTTACGCGAGCATGGCTTCGAACTCGATGAGCTCGGCCCGGCCGGTTACGTGCTGCGGGCGGTGCCGCGCGTGCTGCCGGAATTGGCGTGGGCAAGATTTTTCGCGGCGCTCGCGGCGCAGGAGGCGGGTGACGCACGGCGGCAGTTGGCGCAGGCCGCCGCCGCGGCGCTGGAACTCGGCAGCCACGGCCAACCGTCGCGACGCCTCCTGGAACAGCTCGAACAGGGCGCGACCGCCGGCGGCATCGATCTCGGCGCGCTGTCGGTGGCGGTGGACGGCGTCTTGCTTGCGCGTGCCGGGCTGCGTCATGACTGAGGCAGCGACGCCGCTGCTGTTCGTGATGGGACCGACCGGGGCGGGCAAGAGCGCCTTGGCGCTGGCGCTCGCCGAACGCCTGCCGCTGGAAATCGTGAGCGTCGATTCGGCGCAGATCTATCGTGGTTTCGACATCGGCACCGCCAAGCCCCATCCCGCCATACGCCGCCGTGTGCCCCATCACCTGGTGGATATCTGCGCGCCGACCGAGGCCTATTCCGCCGCGCAATTTCGCAGCGATGCGCAGGTCGCCATCGCGGCGATACGCGCGCGTGGCCGCGTGCCGATGCTGGTGGGTGGCACCGGGCTGTACTTTCGCGCGCTCGAACAAGGCCTGTCGGATCTGCCGGCGGCGGATCCCGAGGTGCGCGCGCGGCTCCAGGATGAACTGGCGCGGCTGGGCGCGAACGCGTTGCATGCACGGCTGGCGGTGGTCGACCCCGCTGCGGCGGCGCGTATTCATCCCAACGATCCGCAGCGCCTGCTGCGCGCGCTGGAAGTCCATGCCTTGAGCGGCGTCAGCCAGAGCGAGATGTGGCAGCGTGCGCGCCTTGCCCCCCATGCCGGTCAGATCGTCAAGCTGGTGGTCGCGCCGGGCGAGCGCGGCTGGCTGCACGAGCGCCTGGCGTTGCGATTCAATCTCATGCTCGAGCGCGGGTTGATCAACGAAGTGCGCGCCTTGCGTGACGCCCAGGGCCTCGACGCCGACGCAGCCGCGATGCGCACCGTCGGATATCGCGAAGTGTGGCATTACCTCGCAGGCGATTACGCACTTGCCCACATGATCGAAAGGGGAATCATCTCTACCCGCCAACTGGCGAAGCGCCAACTGACATGGCTGCGCCGGGAGCGGGATTGCACATGGCTCGACAGTCGCGATTCGAGACTATTGGACCGCGCTTTGCTGCATTTGCGAAATCAGAACGTTTTCAAGCGCGTCGTTTCTGATCTAGAGTAGCGCTGCAGCACGTAGATAAGAATTATTACGACCCATGAAACGCCCGCAGACTGGGCCACTTTCATGCGTCAGCTCTCACCCGGCATAACAACAACAAGGAGCATGCCATGAGCAAGGGCCAATCACTTCAGGAACCTTACTTGAATGCGTTGCGCAAGGAGCGCGTACCGGTATCCATCTACCTGGTCAACGGCATCAAGTTGCAGGGACAGATCGAGTCTTTCGATCAGTTCGTCATCCTGCTGAAAAACTCCGTGAGCCAGATGGTCTACAAGCACGCGATTTCCACCGTGGTGCCGGCGCGCAACGTGCGGCTGCCGCGCGCCGACCAAGGTGAAGATGGTGTGGACGGCGAAGGTGACGTCGCCTGATGGCAGAGCAGCGCGCATTTGTTTGAGCGACCGGCGGGCGGCGACCGCGCGGTCCTCGTCCATGTAGTGTTTGGCCAGGCGTCGGAACAGGACGACGACCTTGGCGAATTCCAGGAACTGGTGGCGGGCGCGGATGCGACCGCGGTCAGTGTCATCACCGCGCCGCGCGGCGCGGCCGATCCGAAGTTCTTCGTCGGCAGCGGCAAGGTCGAAGAGATTGCCGCCGCCTGTCGCGCCGGCGAGGCCGACGTCGTCATTTTCAATCACGACCTGTCGCCGGCCCAGGAACGCAACCTGGAGCGCGCCCTCGAATGCCGGGTCATCGATCGCACCCGGCTCATCCTCGACATCTTCGCGCAACGTGCGCGTTCCTTCGAAGGCAAGCTGCAGGTCGAGCTCGCGCAGCTGCGCCACATGTCGACGCGCCTGGTGCGCGGCTGGACCCACCTGGAACGTCAGAAGGGCGGTATCGGCCTGCGTGGCCCGGGTGAAACCCAGCTCGAGACCGACCGTCGTCTGCTCGGCGCGCGCATCAAGCAGATCAACGAACGCCTGGAGCGGGTCAAGGCGCAACGCCAGCAGAGCGCGCGTTCGCGGCGCCGTGCGCAGCTGTCGACGGTGTCGATAGTCGGCTATACCAATGCCGGCAAGTCGACGCTGTTCAATTACTTGACCGGCACCGATGTCTACGCCGCCGACCAGCTGTTCGCGACCTTGGACACCACCTTGCGCACGCTGACCGTGGCCGGCGAGCATCCCATCATCCTGAGCGACACCGTCGGTTTCATACGGCGCCTGCCGCCGGAACTGATAGCGGCGTTCCAGGCCACCCTCGACGAAACGCGCGACGCGCGGCTGCTGCTGCATGTCATCGATGCCAGCGCCGAGGATCGCGACGCGCGCATCGCCGACGTGGTGGCGGTGCTCGAGCGCATCGGCGCCGGCCAGGTGCCGGTCATCGAGGTCTACAACAAGATCGATCTCATGCCCGGCCGCGCACCGCTGGTCGAGCGTGACGGCGAAGGCCAGGTGCTGCGCGTGTGGTTGTCGGCCCACACCGGCGCCGGCACCGAACTGCTGCTGTCGGCCATTTCCGAGCATCTCAACCAGCACAAGGCGCGACGCTGGCTGAGCGTCGCGCCGGCCGCGGGCCGCGTGCGCGCCCAACTTTTCGACATGGGCGCGGTCGCAGACGAAGTCGAGCTGCCGCAGGGCGGCTGGCTGCTGGAAGTGACTCTGTCGGAAGCACGCTGGCAGCAGTTGCTACGCATGCCGGAAGTCGCCGAGCATGTCATCGAACTCGACGCACACGGTTCCCTGGCCGAACTTGACCTGGAACGACTCAGCGCGGAACTCGACGAGGCGGCCCTCGCCGGTATTCAGATTGAACAAGGGTAAGCCCCCCCGTACAATCCGCCCCTCATCATCACCCAGCACACACAGACGGAAAATCAATGGCCTGGAACGATCCGGACGGCAATGAGCGCGATCCGTGGGGCGGTCGACGCAACGACCAGGGCCCACCCGATCTCGACGAGGTCGTGCGCAAAATGCAGGAGAAGCTGGCCGGTCTGTTTGGAGGCAAGCCGCGTCAACCCGCCTCGCCCGACAACGCCTTCGTGTGGGGCGTGATCGGTATCGTCGCGCTGTGCCTGCTGGCCTGGGAAATGGTCTATCGCATCGATCCGGCCGAACGCGGCGTGGTGCTGCGTTTCGGCAAGTACGTGTCGATACTGCAGCCCGGCCCGCACGTGCGCTTCCCGCGACCGATAGAGGAAGTGCGCAAGATCAATGTCGAGCGCATCGAAACCCTGACCGCGAATTCCTCCATGCTGACCGGCGACGAGAACATCGTCGACGTCGAAGTGGCGGTCCAATACCGCATCAAGGACGCCGAGGCCTACCTGTTCCGGATTGCCGATCCGGAAGTGTCGGTGCAGCGTGTCACCGAATCGGCCATCCGCGATGTCATCGGTCAGCGCACCCTCGACTTCGTCATCACCGAGGGCCGCGCCGAGATTGCGACCCAGGCCCAGGCACTCATCCAGCAGACTCTCGACACCTACGAGTCGGGCGTCATCATCACCAGCGTCAACATGCAGCCGGCCAAGCCGCCGGAAGAAGTGAAGGCGGCCTTCGACGACGCCATCAAGGCGCGTGAAGACAAGGAACGCAAGGTCAACGAGGGCGAGGCCTACCGCAACGAGGTCGTGGAGCGCGCCGCCGGTGAAGGCGCCCGCATCCGTCTCGATGCCGAGGCCTACAAGGAGCGCGTGATCGCGCAGGCCGAAGGTGAAACCAAGCGCTTCTCGCAACTGCTTGCCGAATACGACAAGGCGCCCGCCGTGACCCGCAACCGACTCTATCTCGAGACCATGGAAGAAGTACTGAGCAGCAGCAGCAAGGTGCTGATGGACACCAAGAACGGCAATAACGTCACCTACCTGCCGCTCGACAGGATCATGGGCAATGGCGACGCGGCCAATGCCGTTGAAACCACCGAAGCCGCGCCCGAAGCCCAACCCTATGCGCCGGCGCTCGAAGACAGCCTGCGCGACCGTCGGGTCGGTCGTACCCGGGTGGTGCGCTGATGGCCTCCCGTATCGCCCTCGTCGTTGCGCTGTTGCTGTCGGTGGTGTTCGCGTGCAGCTTCCGCGTCTACGAATATGAATTCGCCATCGTCACCCAGCTCGGCAAGATCAAGCGCGCCGATTATGTGCCGGGCCTGCATTTCATGGTGCCGGTCTACCAGGAGGTCAAAACCTTCGACAAGCGCCTGCAGACCCTCGACGCCGAACCGCAGCGCTTCCTGACCGGCGAGAAGAAAGACGTCATCGTCGACTCCTTCGCGCGTTGGCGCATCAAGGACGTGGTCAAGTTCTACAAGTCATCGGGCGGCGATGGCGCGCGTGCAGGCCTGCTCATCTACCAGATGATCAACGACAGCCTGCGCAGCGAGTTCGGCAAGCGCACGGTGCAGGAAGTGGTGTCGGGCGGGCGCGGCGCGATCATGAAAGTCGTGACCGAGACCGCCGACGCGCGCGCCGAGCAGCTCGGCATGGAAATCGTCGACGTACGCCTGAAGCGCATCGACCTGCCGACCGAAGTCAGCAGCACGGTCTACGAGCGCATGCGCTCCGAGCGTTCACGGGTGGCGCGTGAGTTCCGCGCGCGCGGTGAAAAGGAAGCCATCACCATCCGTGCCGACGCCGACCGCCAGCGCACCATCATTGCCGCCGAGGCTTATCGCGACGCCGAGGTCCTGCGCGGCGAAGGCGACGCGAAGTCGGCCGCGATCTACGCCGACGCCTATGGCAAGAATCCCGAGTTCTTCCAGTTCTACCGCAGCCTCAATGCCTACAAGTCGAGCTTCAAGGGCAAGGAAGACGTGATGCTGCTGCAACCGGATTCGGATTTCTTCAAGTATTTCCAACGCCCTGGCGGTGGTTAGGTCGGTGCGCCGCGGGTCGCCGCGGCGAACAGGGCATGTGGCAGGATTTCTTTTCGGCGCTGGCGCTCATGCTCGTGTTTGAAGGCATCATGCCGTTTCTCAATCCTCAGCATTTCCGCCGCGGCCTGATGATGGCCGCGAACCTGGACGACGTCACGCTGCGTGCCCTGGGATTGGTCGGCATGGTGGTGGGCGTGGGCATTCTGTACGTATCGAGGTAGGCAGTGGCGGACGAGAAACTATGGTTGCTGCCCGATGGCGTCGACGAAGTGCTACCGCCGCGGGCGCGCGTGCTCGAGCAGCTGCGGCGACGCATGCTCGACCTGTTCGAGCGCTGGGGATACGAGTACGTGATGCCGCCGGTGGTCGAGTACCTCGATTCGCTGCTGTCGGGTATCGGTGAAGACCTCGACCTGCAGACCTTCAAGCTGACCGATCAGCTCACCGGCCGCATGCTGGGCGTGCGCGCCGACATCACACCGCAGGTGGCGCGCATCGATGCCCACCGCCTGCCGAGCGCGGCGCCGCAGCGCTTCTGCTACCTGGGGCCGGTGCTGCACACCCGCCCCGACAAGTTCGCCGGCTCGCGCAATCCCCTGCAGATCGGCGCCGAACTCTAC
This sequence comes from Pseudomonadota bacterium, assembly GCA_016719885.1. Taxonomy (NCBI): domain Bacteria; kingdom Pseudomonadati; phylum Pseudomonadota; species Pseudomonadota bacterium. The sequence continues at coordinate 92,479 of JADJYF010000002.1, forward strand.
GGCCATGCCGGCATCGAGGCCGACGCCGAAGTCGTGAGCCTGTTGCTGGAACTGCTGGCCATCGCCGACATCGCGCCGGTGACGCTGGAGCTCGGCCACATGGGCCTGTTCCACGCCATCTGCGAGCTTGCCCATTTCGACCGCGCCATGGAGTCGCGCATCCTCGAGCGCCTGCTCATGAAGGACGAAAGCGGCCTGGCCGAGGCGCTGTCCGGCAGCGCGGCCAGTGCCGCGGTGGGCGCGCACCTGCATGCGCTGCTGGAACTCAACGGCGACGACAGCGTGCTCGGCAAGGCGCGCGTGGCGCTGCAGCGCGCGCCGGCCTCGGTGATGGCGGCGCTGGACGACATCGAGCGCCTGGTCGCGCTCATCCGCGAGCGCATGCCGGCCGCCGACCTGCATCTCGATTTCGCCGAACTGCGTGGCTACCGCTACCACACCGGCGTGATGTTTGCCGCCTACACGCCGGCCGCGGGGCGCGCCATCGCGTGGGGTGGCCGCTATGACAACATCGGACATTCCTTCGGCCGGCCGCGGCCGGCCACCGGGTTCAGCACCGATCTGAAGGTATTGGCGGGCCTGCGCGCCGCTGAGCACCCGCAGCTGGCGAAGATTTTCGCGCCGGCGGCCGATGATCCCGCACGTATGGCGGCCATTGCCAATCTGCGCGCGGCCGGCTATCGCGTGGTCGAGGGCCTGCCGGGACAGACCGCCGGCGCGCGCGACATGGGCTGCGAGCAGGTGCTGGCCGATCATGGCGGCCAGTGGCTGCTGGACGACATTTAATTTCAAATCTTTTTTAGAGAGAACGAGCTTGGGCAAGTCAGTCGTCGTAATCGGATCCCAATGGGGTGATGAGGGCAAGGGCAAGGTGGTCGACATGTTGACCGACCGTTGCGCCGCCGTCGTGCGTTTCAGGGAGGTCACAACGCCGGGCACACGGTCGTCATCGATGGCGAAAAGACCGTCCTGCACCTGATCCCGTCGGGCATCCTGCACGACGACGTGGCCTGCCTGATCGGCAACGGCGTGGTGCTCTCGCCCGAGGCCTTCATGGATGAGATCACCATGCTCGAGGCGCGCGGCGTGCCGGCGCGCGAGCGCCTGATCGTGAGCGCCGCCTGTCCGCTGATCCTGCCCTATCACGTCGCGCTCGACGTGGCGCGCGAGAAGGCGCGCGGCGCGGCCGCCATCGGCACCACCGGCCGCGGCATCGGCCCGGCCTACGAAGACAAGGTTGCGCGCCGCGCGCTGCGCGTCGGCGACCTCCTGTTCCGCGAACGCTTTGCCGCCAAGCTCGGTGAAGTGCTCGATTACCACAACTTCGTGCTGACCAATTACTACAAGGTCGCCGGGCTCGACTTCCAGCGCATCCTCGACGAATCCATGCGGCACGCCGAAGTCATCGGGCCGATGGTCGGCGATGTCACCGAGCTGTTGCACCAGCATCGCGTCAAGGGCTCGAACCTGCTGTTCGAAGGCGCGCAGGGCACGCTGCTCGACATCGATCACGGCACTTATCCGTTCGTGACCTCGTCGAACACCACGGCCGGCTTCGCCGCCAGCGGCACCGGCGTCGGACCGCGCGTGTTCGACTACGTGCTCGGCATCACCAAGGCCTATACCACGCGCGTCGGCTCGGGCCCGTTCCCGACCGAGCTGTTCGACGAGACCGGTGAGCATCTCGCCACCAAGGGCAACGAGTTCGGCGCCACCACCGGGCGCCGTCGCCGCTGCGGTTGGTTCGACGCCGTCGCGCTGCGGCGTGCGCAGCAGTTGAACAGCATCTCGGGCCTGTGCGTGACCAAGCTCGACGTGCTGGACGGCATCGACGAGATCCGCATCTGCGTCGGTTACGAAACGCCGGACGGCGTGTCGCTGTCGGTGCCGACCGGCGCCGAGGCCATGGCCGAAGTGCGGCCGGTCTACGAAACGCTGCCGGGCTGGAGCGAATCGACAGTCGGCGTGCGCAGCTGGGACGGATTGCCGGCCAAGGCGCGCGCCTATCTCGATCGCATCGCCGCCATCGCCGGCACCAACATCGACATCATTTCCACCGGACCGGATCGCGCCGACACCATCGTGCTGCGTCATCCCTTCGAGTAAGGCGCGAGGTTCCGCGGTCCATGACGAAATCCGCACCGGGCACGTCGCCAGATCGCGCACATCGTCGAATGGCTCGCTGAAGCCGAGAAGAAGGAAGCCCTCGAGCCGGCCGCGATGTCGGTCGCGACCGTCGACGCCGAGGGGCGGCCGAGCCTGCGCATGGTGCTGCTGCGCGGCATCGACGAGCGCGGCCTGGTGTTCTACACCAATCTCACCAGCCGCAAGGCCGATGACATTCGCGCCAATGCGCATGTCGCGCTGTGCCTGCACTGGAAGTCCATGGCGCGCCAGGTGCGCGTGGAGGGCGTGGCCGCGCAAGTCGACGACGCCGAGGCCGACGCCTATTTCGCCAGCCGCCCGCGTGATTCGCAGATCGGCGCCTGGGCCTCGAAACAATCCCACGTCCTCGAAGGACGGTTCGCGTTGGAAGCGCGGGTCGCCAAGTACGCGGCACGCTATGCCATCGGCGCGGTACCGAGACCGGAATTCTGGTCAGGCTTTCGCGTCACGCCGCAACGCATCGAGTTCTGGGAGGACCGGCCCTTTCGCCTGCACGAGCGCACGCTGTGGGAACTCGGCGACGGCGCGTGGAGCAGTCGTAAGCTCTATCCTTGAGCGCCGCCGCGCTCACTGCGCGTAACACTGCTTGACGGCCTCGACGCCGCGCGCGCGCAGCGCCTGGTATTTCTTCCAGAACGCCGAATCGATGTCGCGCAGGCTGCGCGGCTCCTTCGGATCGCGATAGCGACGCAGGTGTCCGGGCCCGCCGTTGTAGACCGCGTAGGCCGCGCGCGCGAGGTTGTGCGGGTCGCCCGTCACCTCGTGTTCCTTTTTCTTGATCGCGAAATCCACCAGGTAGTGCACCAGGATCTCGTTGCCGGCGCGGGCGTTGTAGCCGATGTCGGCGGCGAGCTTGTTCAAGTCGTACACGCCGCGCCACACGTGCTGGTTGATCTGCATGAGGCCCACCGAGCCGGCCGATGATCGCAGCGGCTCGATGCGTCCGGCTTCCCTCACGTATTGACGCCAACAGGTTTCCTGCCAGGCGGTGGCGCGCAACAGCGTGCGATAGACCTCGATGAAAGGCGCTTGCACCTTGGCGCGGCTTTGCTCCTGTTCGGCGATGTCGCCGAGCAGGGCGTCGAGCGTGGCGAGATAGGCATCGAGGTCGCCGTCGCTCGGCAGCCAGCGATTCAGACGCGCGATGCCCGCGGCGTCGATGTCGGCGGCCTGGGCCGGTGTAATCCACCACGCCAGCCAGTCGGTGCTGCGCGATGGCTCGCCGGCGGTCACCAGTTCGGCCGGCAAACCCAGCAGTTCACGCAGCGCCGGGTCCGGCGCCGCGGAATAGCGCAGCGCTTCGTCTTCGACGGCCGGCAACAGCAGGCGCGCGAGTTGGCGCAGCGTCGCCTGGTCGATACGCACGCCAACCTGCGCACCGGCGCTGTCCAGCGCGCGCAACGCGTCGCCGGCATTGATGAGGGCCAGATAGCGCAGCGCCTCGTCACCCTGCGCCGACAGCTGCGCTTCGCCGAGGAGCGGCGTCAGGCGCTGCCACGCGTGCACGAACAGGCTGCGCACCGGGTCGGCATCGAGGGCATCGTTGGCGAGCGCGTCGCGCAGTTCGTAACGCGCCTCGAGCAAGGTCTCGGCCAGCGCCGCGCGCAGCGCGGGGCCGGCATGGCTGGCAACGGTCTTGATGAGCCAGGTCGCGAACGCGTCCCAAGCCTGCCATTGCTGGTCCCAGGCCATGAGTTCATGGGCGGTCAGCGGCGCGTGCGGCAGCGGCGGCAGGGCCGCCGCGTTGACCTCCGGCATGTCGAAGGCGAACGTCGTGACCAGCGCGTCGTGGCCACCATCGGCGGCTGCTATGCGCAGCGAGTCGGCGCAGAGGGTGGCGAAATCCGGTGCGCCGGCCAGCGCATTGGTGATGAGCTCACGACTGCCGCCCAACAGCGGCGCAAGTTCGAAGCTGAAGGCCTCGATGCGCGGGTGCACGTATTGCTTTACCCAGCCCCACATCACGCCCGGCACGGTTTCCTTCTTGCCGCTCTCGTCACGAATGTCGGAATCGACGATGCGAAACGCTATCGCGGTGGGCGAGTCGCCAACGCGCGCGCTTTCGCGCAGGATCACCTGGCCGCGCCAGGTGAAGGGCAACAGGCAGGCGCCGCCCGGCATCGGTGTGCCGCCGCGGGCGTCCACCCGCATCGCGACCTGCATGCCGCCGGCGGCGGCGCCTTCGACCTTGGGCGCCGACAGTTTCAACTTGTTGCAGCCGCTCGCATCGCTCAATGCATGCAGGCTTTCTTCAGGCTCGATGAACACGCGCTCGGCAAGCTGCGCGCGCACCAGCGCATAGGGAATGTTGAGCGGCACCTCGACGGTGGTCGGCGCGGCGCGCGGCGCCGGGCCGGCGCAGCACAGCAGCGCCACGATGAGCGCGCGCGCGTACTTCATGGTCCCTGCGTCGCGGCGCCGTCGCGGTCGCCCCGGTAGAGCGGCCGGAGCGTGAATTTGAAGACATCGTCGGCGCACACGTCGATGCAGCGCCCGCAGTTGGTGCAGGCGCTGTCCAATACCAGGCGCGTGGCGTCGCCGCTGCCGCGCAGCGCCGGCGTGATGACCTGCGGCTCGGGACACACCGCGAAGCAGTCACCGCAGTCGGTGCAGGCCTCGCGTTTATCGGCGGCGATGCGCAGCGCCGCGCCGCGGCCGACGAGCGCATAGAAGGCGCCGACCGGACACAGGTGGCCACACCAGCCGCGCCGGCTGACCAGCAGATCGAAAAGAAATACCGCCAGCACGATGGTCCACGCCAGGCCCATGCCGAACACCAGCGCGCGTTGCACCATGGTGACGGGATTGACCAGTTCCCAGGCGATGCCACCGCCGAGCGCCGCCACCACCAGTGTCATTGCCAGCAGCCAGTAACGCAGCGCGCGCTGCGGCCGCCAGCCGGGTGGCAGGTGCAGGCGTTCACGGCACCAGTGCGCGAGGTCGGTGATGACGTTGACCGGACAAACCCACGAGCAATACACGCGCCCGCCCACCAGCGCGTAGAACAGCGTGACCAGCGCGGCGCCGAGCAGCGCGGTGCGCGTCACGTGATGGGTGGCGAGCACCGATTGCAGGGCGATGTAGGGATCTTCGAGCGGCACGAAGTCGAACCACAGGCTGGCGGCGAGATTGCCCTTCACCCACCACACGCCGAACCAGGGGCCGAGCAGGAACAGGCCGAGCAGCGCGAACTGGCTGGCACGGCGCAGCAGCAGCCAACGCTGGCGCTGCAAGAAACCGCGCGTATCGGCGCGGGCCGCGACGGCGTCCGGCATGGAAAGGCTCAAGCGGGATTGAGACCGAGGTCGTGCCGCACCAGGGCGCGCGGCAAGACCTTGATGGCGGCTTGCTCCACCACGCAATCCTTTTCGCACTTGCCGCAGCCGGTGCATTGTTCGCGATGCACGGTCGGCTCGAAATACACGCGCTTGCCGTCCTGTTTCATTTCCATGGTGATGGCCTCGTCCTTGATCGGGCAGGCGAGGTAACAGGCCTGGCAATGGGCGATGCCATTGATGCTGTAACAGGTGTCGGTACCGACCACCACCGCCACGCCCATGTCGGCGTCGCGAATGTCGGTGAGCTGTTTCGACAGCGCATCGGTCGGACAGGCCGCCACGCAGGGTATGTCCTTGCACATGTAACAGGGTACGTCGCGCGCCACGAAGTAGGGCGTGCCGGTGGCGAGCGAGGCGCCGAAGGGCGCGAGCTTCAAGGTGTCGTAGGGGCAGTCGCGCACGCACAGTCCGCAGCGCACGCAGGCGCCGAGGAAATCATCTTCCGCCAGCGCACCGGGAGGACGCAGCGCACCGATGGGACGCGAGGCCGCCTGTTCGGCATAACTGCCGAGCAGCAGGCCGACCAGGCTGACCGCGCCGGCGGCCTGCGCGCCACGCGTGAGCATGCGGCGCCGGTCGGGATCGTGAATTGCCTTGCGTTCGTTGTGGTTGGACATGGCCTCGCGCCTCGTCTGCGCGCGGCGCGCCGACGGCGCGATGACGGCAGGCCGGTATAGTGCGCCCTCGCGCCGCGCACTGCCAAGCAGCGAGCGCGCCTAGATGCCGTGGCGCGCGCGAAATTCGCGGATCTCGGTCGCGACCTCGGCGCTCAAGCGCGTGACATCGGCACGCGCGAATATGGCGCGCAGGGCTTTGCGTTCTTCATCGTCGATTTCGCCATCGCTCAAGGCCACGCGTTCCAGGAAATGCAATTCATCAAGGTCGATGATGCCATCGTTGGCGAACATCACCAGGAAGGAATAGCCGATGAGATCGGCGGCGCGGGAGTCGTGTGACATGCGGGTTCCTGGGCCGGGGCGCGAACGCATTCACACCTACAGGGGGCGGTCGGGATGGGTGGCGACGAAGTGCTTCAGCACCGTGGTCAAGTCCGCGGCACGTTGGGCATGGCCGTTGGCGGTGGCGTGCATGATGTCGTCGATGATCATGCGTTTGATCATGCGCTCGCCGTCCGGTGACTCGATCAGATAGGAAGCAAGTTCGGCGGCGACCATGGCCGACACGTGTTCATGCTCGGCGATGGCGTCTAGCTCGTCGGGCGTCAGGTGCAGAAACGCGATGCAATCGTCGAGCGTGATCATGGCGCTGCCCTCCGGCGGGGTGTATTCGCATGATTCGCCGGCCATGGCCGGCGGGCCTTGATCCGTGTCATTCTGCCGGCCGTTCACCACGCCGTGCGTGACCGTGACCGGGGGGCGCGGTCAGTGTGGGCACGCGCGTCCGTCATAGTAGAAATCCAGGAGTCCAGTCCATGTTGAAAGACCACGTCGCCCTCGTCACCGGTTCCACCAGCGGTATCGGCCTCGGCATCGCCGAACAACTGGCCGCGGCCGGCGCCCATGTCGTCCTGAACGGCTTCGCCGACGAGGCCCTGGTCAGCAGCCTCAAGAGCCGCCTCGGCGCGCTGGGCGGCGGCCGCGTCGAATACGACGGCGCCGACATGCGCGATGCCGAGGCGGTGCGGGCCATGGTGGCGGGGGTCGTCGAACGTCACGGACGTCTCGACATCCTGGTCAACAACGCCGGCATCCAGCACGTGGCGCCGGTCGAGGATTTCCCCATCGACAAGTGGAACGACATCATCGCCATCAACCTGTCGTCGGCCTTCCACGCCAGTGCCGCGGCGATACCGGCCATGAAGGCCGCACGCCGCGGCCGCATCATCATGATGGCCTCGGCCCATGCGCTGGCCGCGTCACCGTTCAAAGCGGCCTATGTCGCCGCCAAGCACGGCATCGCCGGCCTGACCAAGACCATCGCGCTGGAACTCGCGGAGTTCGGCGTGACCTGCAACGCCATTTGTCCGGGCTACGTGCTGACGCCGCTGGTCGAGCGCCAGATTCCCGATACCGCCAAGGCGCGCGGCATCACCGAAGACGAGGTCAAACGCGATGTGCTGCTGGCCGCGCAGCCGACCAAGGACTTCGTCACCATCGCCCAGGTCGCGAGCCTCGCCCTGTACCTGTGCCGGCCGGAAGCGGCGCAGATCACCGGCACGACGCTGTCCATGGACGGAGGCTGGACCGCCAAGTAGACCGGCACCGGCGAAGCTGCCGACGCCCATGCTGGCGTCAGTTGGCGGCGTGCCCAAACGAGACCTGGCACCGCGAATTGGCGGCGCGGCGACCTAGCTATGGCGAGGCCTTCGGGGCATACTTGAAACGTTCGGGCAGGGATGCCAGGAAGGCCATTCCATTCGCTCGACGTCGCCACCCAAACAGGCGACGCGCATGCCACGGAGGGTGGCGTTGGTCAGACGCACGTTCGACGATCCGGATTTCATGAGTTCTATCGACACAGCCGACGAAGCACCGCAGGCCACGGATTATCGCGACGATATCCAGGCCGCGAGCGCTGCGTTACGCAACACCATTGCCGAGACCGAGGGGCCGTTGCCGCCGGCATGGGTGGTGGAATTCATGCTGCGCAGCTGGCGCCGCTACCTGGTGCTGGTGCACCACGACAACGGGCCTAGTAGTGCGGCCTGGGCGCGCGCCATCGATTGCACACGCCGCCTGTTGCAGAGCATCGTGCCAACCGAGTCGCCGGAGAAGCGCGCGCAATTGGTGCGCGAACTGCCGCGCCTCGTCACCGACGTCAAAATTGCCATCGACAAGGCCCAGGTCGAAGCGCAGGAGCGCGACACTTCCTCGACCAGCTCAAGCTCCTGCACATGAGCCTCTTGAAGCTGGAGCACATGCCGGCCGATGCCGGCACGGATTTCTCCGATACCGTCACCATGGATGTCCGCGACCCGCGCTACCGCGCGTTGCTCGACCGCCTGGACGGCGCCGACAGCGTCGAACACATCGAAATGTAGGTGCGGTTTTGTGGGTCAGACTTCAGTCTGACACCGCCAGTCGCTGCCTAAGTTCTGATGTCAGACTGAAGTCTGACCCACACGCTCAAATCGCCGTGCGCGCGATTTCGCTCACCACTCTTTCCAGGTGCTTCAAGGTGCGGCAGCTCTCGACCTTGTCGCAGGCCGCGCCCAGTTTCTGCATTTCCGAATCACCCGAATTCCAGAACGCCATCGGTTCCGGGTTCAGCCACAGCACGCGGCGTGCGCGTTCGTGGATGCGGCGCAGCGAGCGTTCGCCGGCATCGCCGTAGTTGGAGCGCGCGTCGCCGAGGATGATGACGGTGGTGCGCTGGTCGATGTCGGCAAGGGTCAGGCGTTCTAGTTCAGCCAGCGCGCCGCCGTAGTCGGTCGAGCCCATGCCGTAGGTGTTGATGGTTTCCACCACCGCGTCTTCCACCGGCTTGGATTCGAACAGGCCGGTCACTTCTCCGAGATGGCTGGAGAACGCGAAGGCCCGCACCTTGGGCAGCACCTCGGCGACGCTGTACAGGAACAAGAGCAGGAAGCGCGCGACCTGCGCCACCGAGCCCGACACGTCACACACCGCGATGACCTTGGGCCGGTCCACGCGCACCCGTTTCCACACCGTGTCGAACAGCAGGCCGTCGTACTCGATGTTCTTGCGGATGGTGTGACGCACATCGAGCTGGCCGCGCTTCGACACGTGACGGCGGCGCGAATGCAGGGACACCAGGCGCTTGGCGAGCTTGCGCACCAGTTCCTGCATGACCTTGAAGTCACGGATCTCGATGCGCGCCAATGGCGTTTTCTGCAGTACTTCCTCGCGCAGCTTGGGCCAGGCGTTGGCGGTGTACATCAGCATCTGGCGGTCGACGAGCCCGGCGACGTTCTCGACCAGGCGCGCCTTCTGTTCCTTGAGGCGCAGCGCGCGCGGGTCGTCGTCGTTGGCCTTCAGCAGCGCGAACAGGAGATCGTCCAGCGGCTCGATGCCCATGTCCTCGAGGATGCGGCGAATGTACATGCCGCGCTGGGTGAACAGGCGGATGTTCTGCAGCTGCACGTTGCGCGCGGCGCTGGCCAGCGCCTGTTGCAGGGCCGGGCCGTCGCCGCGCTCGAGCATGGCGGCAAGTCCACCGTCGCCGCCGCCACCGCTGCCGCCCTGGCCACCGTCTTCGCCCGGCGCGCCCTCGCGCTGGTCATCGCCGGTGGCCTGCTCGTCGCCCGGCGCGCTGTCGCCGGCGAGATCTTCGAACGTGAAGAAACGTTCGAAGCAGTCGTTGAAACGCGACTTGTCGTCGGGCGTCTTGGCCAGCACCTGGCCGAGCGCTTCCTTGATCAGCGTGCGATGCTCGAAGCCCACCAGCGCCAGCGCCGCCGCCGCGTCGATGCTTTCGGCGGTCGATACGCGCACATCGCTGGCGCGCAGCGCCTTGATGAAATTGGACAGCACCTGGGTCACGCGTTCTTCGCCGCCTGACGGGTCAGTGCCGGCACCTCGGCGTCGACGTGCTCGATGTCGTCCTGGAATTTGAGCAGCACGTTCAGGGTCTGGCGCACCAGTGCCGGCTCGAGTTCGGCGGCGTGCAGCAACAACAGCGTGCGCGCCCAGTCGATGGTCTCGCTGACCGCCGGCACTTTCTTCAGATCGAGTCCACGCAGGCTCTGCACGAAGGCCACCAGCTGCGTGCGCAGGCCGGCCTCCAGCGCCGGTACACGCGATTCGATGATGCGCTGTTCGAGCTTGGCGTCCGGGAAGGGGATGTAGAGATGCAGGCAGCGGCGCTTCAAGGCATCGCCGATCTCGCGCGTGTTGTTCGAGGTCAGGAACACCACCGGCGGCTGCTTGGCCTTGACCGTGCCAATCTCCGGGATCGAAATCTGGTAGTCCTGCAGGAGCTCGAGCAGGAAGGCCTCGAACTCCTGGTCGGACTTGTCGATTTCGTCGATCAGGAGCACCGCGCCCTGTGGCGCCCACAGCGCTTTCAACAGCGGCCGCGGCTCGAGGAATTCCTCGTTGAAGAAGGTGTCGTCAAATTCATGCAGGCGCGCGATGGATTCCTTCAGACCCTGCGCGCCCTGCATGAGGTCGCCGAGCTTTTCCTTCAGCACCTGGGTGTAGAGCAGCTGCTTGCCGTACTTCCATTCGTACAGGGCCTTCGATTCGTCCAGGCCCTCGTAGCACTGCAGGCGGATGAGCGGCTTGTCGAGCAGCTTGGCGGTGGCATTCGCCAACTCGGTCTTGCCGACGCCGGGCGGTCCTTCGACCAGGATGGGCTTGGACAGGGCCTGCGCGATGTAGACGCAGGTCGCGATGGCGTCGCTGGCGATATAGCCTGAACTTTGGAAGCCGCGTTGAATGTCGGCAAGCGCCGCGAGGGCGGCAGTGGGGTTGGCGGTGCTCACGTGGTGGGTCCTGTGTCCTTCAATCTGTGGTCGTGTGTGTCGAGGAAACTCTGATTATGCTACGGTCGCTGCTCGGGCGCTGGTGCGCGAGCATGCTCGCTATGCTTAATCAGAGCTTCCTCGAGTCATGTATGGCGCAGCAGCCACTCGAGGCGGCTGCGCAGTCGTTTGAGCCATTCGCCGCCCAGCACCTCCATGGCGGCCAGGCGCTCGAGCCGCGCCAGCGGCGGCCGCGCTTCGCGCAGCGTGGCGTGGAAGTCGGCCAGGCTGATGGCTTCGGGCTGTCGTTCGAGCAGCGTCAGGCTGGCGCCCGCGCGCACCGTGCCTTCCTCGAGCACGCGGAAGTACCAGCCGCAACAACCTTGCTGTTCGATGTACCTGGCCAGTCCGTCGACGCCGTAGCGCCGGTCTATCTTGCCGCACGGACGGCGCGGCTGGGTGACCTGGATGCGCGCCGCGTCAAAGCGGTAGACGTCGCCCAGGCACACCGTGTCCTCGGTCATGCCGAGGCTGGCGATATTCTCGCCGATGGAACCCGGCGCGAGCAGTTCCCCGATCGCGGGGAAGGCCGCGGCGAGCCGCACATAATGCTCGCTCGGAAACTGGTGCAGGGCCTTGTCCGGGCCGCCGTGCAGGCGCCGGTCGGCCTGGGCATCGCCGGCCAGGCCCAGGGCGCCGAGGCGCACCTCGCCGGCCAGCGCGCGCTTGATGATGGCGCTCGGCCGTCCGCCGGCCAGCGGCGCGACGCCGCCGGCATACAGACCGAGCACGGCGGTGGGCAGGTCGTGAAGCGCGGGCATACGACAGCATACCCGCAAGCACGCAATCTGCGAAAATGCCCGGCTTGTGTTTCCGGCATCGAGGTCAGCATGGGTTTCAAGGCAGTGTTATGGGATTTTGGCGGCGTCATCACCACCTCGCCCTTCGACAACTTCAATCGCTACGAGGCCGCGCGCGGCCTGCCGCTCGATTTCATCCGCGGCGTCAATGCGCTCAATCACCATGACAATGCCTGGGCGCGTTTCGAGTCGAGTCGCTGCTCGGTCGAGGAATTCGACGTGCTGTTCGCGGCCGAGACCGCCGCCGCCGGTCACGAGATCCGCGGCCGGGAAGTCATCGGCCTGTTGGGCGGCGATGTGCGGCCGCGCATGGTGAAAGTGCTGACGCGCTGCAAGGCCGACTACCGCGTCGCCTGCCTGACCAACAATGCCAATGCCGGCCAGGGCACCGGCATGTCCAGCACCGATCAGCAGGCCGCGGACGTCAAGGCGGTGATGAAGCTGTTCGATGTCATCATCGAATCGAGCAAGGAAGGCATACGCAAGCCCGATCCGCGCATCTACCAGATGGCCTGCGAGCGTATCGGCGTGACGCCGGACGCGATCGTGTATCTCGACGACCTCGGTATCAATCTCAAGCCGGCGCGCGACATGGGCATGACCACCATCAAGGTCACGTCCGAACAGCAGGCCATCGACGACCTGGGTCGCATCCTCGGTATCGATTTCGGCGTGTGAGGCCGCGCCGCGGCGCTCACGCCGGGTCGCCGGCGCCCTTGCCGAGCTGCTGGCGCGCCGTGGCCACGCAGTGGTCGCAGATGTTGCCCTTGGGGCCGGCGACGAGATGGCGGTATTCGCCCTTGCCGCGGCCGCAAAAGGAACACAGCGGCGGTACGCCCTTGAAGATCGCCGCCGCCGGCGTGGCGTCCAGACGCTGGGCGCCGGGCGGCGAGGGCTCGTCGTTGTCGTTCATGGGCCGCGCCTGTGCTTGATGGATGTGCGCTTCAGGCCTGGCATTCGCGGCGGGCCTGGTTCACCCACTCGCGATAGAGCGTGTTGTAGTGCTTGCCGGCAGTCTTGCTGCGCGCCACAACCGCTTCGTAGAGGGCACGCGCCTCGTCGTCGTGACCTTGCGCCTTCAACAGCATGGCAAGCCGGCAACTCGGTTCGGGGCCGGCGGCATAGCCGACCAGTGCGCGGAACTCGTCGATGGCTTCGTCGACGCGCCCCAGCTCCTGCAGCGCGCGCGCATACAGGAGGTGGCCGTCCTGGGTGGTCTTGCCCGGATTGACGCGCTTGAAGTCGTCGAGCGCACGCAGCGTGCCGGCGAATTCACCGAGACCGAAATGCGCCTCGGCAAGGCCGAACAGCAGATCGGGATCGTCGCTGTGCACACCAGACAGGGAACGTTCGAACAGTTCCTTGGCTTCGGCGTGATTGCCGCGCGCCAGGTGCTGCTGGGCCAGCGCCAGGGCGTTCTGCGCGGTGCGCGCCACGGCGTATTGCTCGGTCGCCTCGCGCAGCGCCTTGTCCGGATCCACGGCGTGGGCGAGGCTGCGCTGGGCGGACTTCGCGGCGCGCGTGTTGGTCAGCCCGGGCAGCAGCTCGATGATGAAATAGGCCAGCGCGCCGATCAGCGGGAAGAACAGCACGATGAACACCCAGGTGGTGTTGCGTCCGGTCTTGATGATGTGCACGACCAGCGCCAGCTGCACGATGATGGAAAGGACGACCAAGGGCACGCTGCACACCTCGCGGGCAGTGACGAAACAATGATGGCGGACGCCGTCGGCGCGCGCCTCACGAGTATACGGGGCGTGCGGGCTCGCGGGTGAATCGCGGCGCCGACGCGTGGCGGCGCGAACCAGCCACGCCAGCGCGCGCGGGGCCGTCACTCAGGCCTGGCCTGGCGCGAACGCGCCGCTGGCCAGGAAGCGCAGCACCGCCTCGATGACCGCGTCGTTGCGCATGATGAAGGGGTGGGAAACGGGCACGCACAGGAAATCGCTCATGCCCTCGACGCGTGTGCGCTCGACGGACACCTTGCCGTCGTTGGGTGACGGCAGGGCGGTGGAGAGCAGGGGATTGATGCTGCGCGTGCCGGCGATCACGCCCACCGGGTAAGTCACCGCGCCGAGCCGCAAGGGCACGCTGTCCGCGCGCGTGCCGAGCTCGGCGCCGGCCGGGCCGTTGATGAAATGAAAGCCCGGCAGGCGACCGAAGCGGTCGACCACCTCGCTGCCCTGGTTGGGCGGCGCGAGCATGACCACGCGCCCCAGCCGCTCGACGCGATGCCGCGCGAGATGGTGCCGCACCAGCACGCCGCCCAGCGAGTGCGTGACGAAATGGATCTGGCGGGGCGAGCGCGCCCGGCAGCGGGCAAGGGCGCCGCCCACCGCCATGTCAGCCAGCGCGGCGATGCCGTGGCGGCGCGACGGGTAGCTGAGGTTGTCGACCATGTAACCCTGCGCGGCGAGACACGCTTCGAGCTTGCGCATGGAGCGCGCGCTGCGCGCGAGGCCGTGCAGCAGCACCACGCAGTCGCGGGCGGGCGGGGCGGGTTCGCAATCCATGGCAGGCTGGGGGGCGATGAGCTGTCGATGAGCGTGTTGCAAGGCGCCATCTTGCGGCGGGTCGGCGCCGTCGGCAACGAGCGCGGGCGGGCTGCGCCGTCGACACGATTGCACGGCCGGGACGGCATCGGTTAGCGTTGTCGGCGGACGCATCATCGGAGGCACAAGGACGTGGCTTCATCTTCCGCATTTCTCGATCGCGTGCGCGCCGCGGTGCGCGTACGTCATTACAGCATGCGCACCGAACAGACCTACGTGTACTGGGTGCGACGCTTCATCCACTTCCACCAGCGTCGCCATCCCGAGCAGATGAGCGAACGCGAGGTGGCGGCCTTCCTGTCGGACCTCGCGCTCAACGCGCAGGTGGCGCCCGCCACCCAGAACCAGGCGTTGAACGCGCTGGTGTTCCTCTACGGCGTGGTGCTCGAGCGACCGCTGGGCGATCTCGCCGGCGTGGTGCGGGCCAAGGACAAGCAGCGCCTGCCGGTGGTGCTGTCGGTGGAGGAGGTGGCGAGGGTGCTCGCGCAATTGCCGGACCGCGTGTGGCTGCCGGCCTGTCTGCAATACGGCTCGGGTCTGCGCCTCATGGAGAGCGTGCGCCTGCGCGTCAAGGATCTCGATTTCGAACATCGCGCCGTGCTGGTGCGCGATGGCAAGGGCGGCAAGGATCGGGTGGTGACCTTGCCCGATGAATTGAGCGGGCCGCTCGAGCGCCATCTCGCCGCGCGCAGAACGCTGTTCGAACGCGATCGCGCCGAGGGCAACGCCGCCGCGTGGTTGCCCCATGCCTTGGCGCGCAAGTATCCGGCCGCGCCCCAGGAATGGGGCTGGCAATACGTGTTTGCCGCCGACCAGGTGACGACCGATCCGCGCAGCGGCCTGCGCTATCGTCATCACCTCGACGAACAAAGGGTGCAGCGCGCGGTGCGACGCGCGGTGGTGGGCGCGAGGATTGCCAAGCCTGCGAGCTGCCACAGCCTGCGCCATTCTTTCGCCACCCACCTCTTGGAACGCGGCGCCGACATACGCACCGTGCAGGAACAGCTCGGACACCGCGACATCCGTACCACGCAGATCTACACCCATGTGCTCAAACGCGGCGGCCTCGCGGTCAAGAGTCCCTTGGCCGCGGTACTGGCGCTGCGCGTCGACGAGCAAAGCCGCTGATGGCCGCGTTCCGGCCGGGGGGCGAGGTGCGATACGATGCCGGCTCGGCGCGGCCGGCGCTTGCCTGTGTCGCCGCGCCCGCGCCCATGTCTCACCACCAGCGGAGTGAATGATGAAAATTGATACCTTCATGGCGCCCGGCGCGCCGGCCAGGATTGCAGCGCTGGCCAAGGAATACGACGCGCTTGGTTTTGATTGCATCTGGACTTTCGAAGCCATGAGCGATGCCTTCATTCCGCTTGCCCACGCGGCGGCCGCCGCGCCGCGTATCGAGATTGGCACCAACATCGCGGTGGCCTTCGCGCGCTCGCCGTTTTCCATGGCGCAGATAGCCTGGGACCTGCAGCGTGACTCCGGCGGTCGTTTTCATCTCGGCCTCGGCACCCAGGTGCGCGCCCATGTCGAGAAGCGTTTCTCCATGCCTTTCGATCAGCCGGCGGCGCGCGTCACCGATTACATCCGCTGCGTGCGCGCGATCTGGGACACTTTCCAGACCGGCGCGCGTCCCAACTACGAAGGGCCGTTCTATCGCTTCAAACTGATCAACGCGTTCTTCACGCCCGGACCCATCGAACACCCGAACATCCCGGTCTACCTGGCCGGCGTGAACACCGGCATGTGTCGCGCGGCGGGCGAGGTGGCCGACGGCTTCCACGTGCATCCGGTGCATACCGTCGAATACTTGCGCGAAGTGGTGTGCCCGACCATCGCCGAGGGCGCCCGCTCGGCGGGGCGCGATGCGTCGAAGATTGCCCTCTACGCGCCGGTCTTCATCATCACCGGCGAGACCCAGGCCGAGACCGATGCGATGGAACAGCTGGTGCGGCGCCAGATCTCGTTCTACGGCGCCACGCCGACCTATGCCAGCGTGTTTGAGCACCACGGTTACAACGATCTCGGCCGCCAGTTGAACGGCCTGTTGCGCGAAGGCAAGCTCGACGACATGGCGGCCGCCATTCCGGCGCCATTGCTCGAGAAGATCTGCATCATCGATGCGCCGGGCAACATCGGCAAACGCATACGCGAACGCTATGACGGCCTGCTCGACCGCGTCGCGCTGTATCGCTCCATGGGCGGCGACGGCGAGTTCAACCGCTGGCGCGAACTCATCGACGCCGTGCACGCCTGAGGCCTGGGCCGACGCTGTCAGCGCCTTGCCGGGCAGAGCGGGGCGCCGCACCCCAAGATATGGACTATCCTGTATTCAGTTCCACAGCATGGCGGGCGGGCTTGACCTCGATCAAACCCGCCGCCGCGGTCCGTATCAAAGTGAGCCATGAGCAGCGTTGCCTCAAACCCGTCCCGCGAATTGTTTTCCGCCGAGCTCGTCGCCAAGTACGACCGTAGCGGCCCGCGCTACACCTCCTACCCGACCGCCGCGCAATTCCAGGACTACGGCGTGGCCGATTACGAGCGCGCCGCGCGCGCCAGCAACGTCGGGGGCGCCGAGCTTTCGCTGTACGTGCACATCCCGTTCTGTTCCACGGTGTGTTTCTACTGCGGTTGCAACAAGGTCATCACCAAGAACCGCGCGCACGCCGTCACCTACCTCGAAGGCCTGGCGCGCGAGGTCGGCATGCAGGCTGCGCTCTATGACCGCCAGCGCGTGGTGCGGCAGATGCACTGGGGCGGCGGTACGCCCACCTTTCTCGACCGCGCGCAGCTCAGCGGGCTGATGGGATTGCTCACGGACAATTTCCGCTGTGAGCCCGGGCCCGACAGCGAATACTCCATCGAAATCGACCCGCGCGCCTGCGCGCCCGGCACCCTCGCGCATCTGCGTGAACTCGGCTTCAACCGCGTCAGCTTCGGCGTGCAGGATTTCGACCCCTACGTGCAGGTCGCGGTCAACCGCATTCAAAGCCAGGCCGTGACCTTTGGCGCGATCCAGGAAGCGCGCAACGCCGGCTTCGGCTCGGTCAGTCTCGATCTCATCTACGGTCTGCCGCGCCAGACCCGCGCCAGCTTTGCGCGCACCCTGGCCGAAGTGATCGCCATCCGCCCCGAGCGCCTGTCGATCTTCAACTACGCGCACATGCCGCACCTGTTCAAGAGCCAGAACCGCATCGATGCCTCGACCTTGCCGCCGCCGGCCGAGAAGCTCGCCATCCTCCATCACACCATCGACGTGTTGACCGAGGCCGACTACCAGTACATCGGCATGGACCATTTCGCCTTGCCGCACGACGAACTGGCGCGCGCGCAGCGCGCCGGCACGCTGCATCGAAATTTCCAGGGCTATTCCACCCACGCCGGCTGCGACCTGGTCGGCCTGGGGGTCAGTGCCATCGGCATGCTGGAAGGCAGCTACCATCAAAATCGCAAGGCGCTGCCCGAGTATTACGCGGCGCTGGAAGCCGGTCAGTTGTGCGTCACGCGCGGCGTGGTGCTGGACGACGACGATCGTGTGCGTCGCCACGTGATCATGCGCCTGGTATGCGCGCAGGATCTCGACATCGCCGCCACCGAGGCGCGTTTCGGTATTTCCTTCAAGGACTATTTTCGCGAGGAACTGGTCGCTCTCGGCGGCATGGCCGAGGATGGCCTGGTCGAGATCGAGCCCGCCGTGATCCGCGTGCGCGAGGCCGGCCGCATGTTCCTGCGACAGATCTGCATGTGCTTCGACCGCTATGTCAGCCGCGTCGAACACAGCACCCGATACTCTCGCGCCATTTGAACCCGACGCGAGTACACTAGCCGGCCGTTTTGCCCTGGAGAGCGCAGCACATGCTGCAACACAATCGCAGTGTCGCCACCGACGCAACCCTGATCCTGCCGTTGCAACCCGTTGCCCACGACATCTGGGCAAGCAAGTACCGCCTGCGGGCCGCCGACGGCACGGCGCTGGATGCGACACCCGATGCCACGCTCGAGCGTATCGCCACGGCGCTGGCGGCGGTGGAACAAAGTCCGGCCGACATCCGTCACTGGCAACAGGAGTTCCTGTGGGCGTTGCGACGCGGTGCCTTGCCTGCCGGCCGCATACTCGCCAATGCCGGCGCCGCCGAGCACAAGCCATCGACCTCGACCATCAACTGCACGGTATCGGGCACCGTGCACGATTCGATGGAAGACATCCTCGCCAAGCTTTACGAGGCAGGCCTCACGCTCAAGGCCGGCTGCGGCATCGGCTATGAATTCTCGACGCTGAGGCCGCGCGATGCCTTCGTCGCCGGCGCCGGCGCCTACACCTCCGGTCCGCTGTCCTTCATGGACGTCTACGACCGCATGTGCCTGACCATCTCCTCGGCGGGCGGACGCCGCGGCGCGCAAATGGCGACCTTCGACATCGGCCATCCGGATGTCATGGATTTCATCCGCGCCAAGCGCGAGGACGGGCGCCTGCGCCAGTTCAACCTGTCCTTGCTGGTGACGCGCGAATTCATGGAGGCGGTGCGCAACGACGCCGAGTGGGTGCTGGCGTTTCCCGCCACCGAGCATGAATTCAAGCACGGCAATCTCGACGCCGACGATCCGGCGCAGGTGATATGGCGCCAGTGGCCGACCCACGACGCCTATCGCGTCGATGCCGAGGGCCGCGTGGCGTGCAGGATCTACAAGCGCATGCCGGCGCGCGAGCTGTGGGATGCGGTCATGCATGCCACCTACGACTATGCGGAACCGGGTTTCATCCTGATCGACCGCTACAACGAGATGAACAACAACTGGTTCTGCGAGAACATTCGCGCGACCAATCCCTGCGGCGAGCAGGGCCTGCCGCCCTACGGCGCCTGCCTGCTCGGATCGATCAACCTGACCTGCTTCGTGCGCGAGCCCTGTTCCGATGGCGCGCACTTCGATTGGGACGCCTATCGGCGCGTGGTCGCGATTTTCACCCGCATGCTCGACAACGTGGTGGAACTGCATGGCCTGCCGCTGTCGCGCCAGCGTGACGAGATCGTGCGCAAACGGCGCCACGGCATGGGCTTCCTCGGGCTGGGCTCGGCGCTCGCGCTGCTGGGTCTGCGTTACGGCTCCGACGACGCAGTGGCTTTCACCGCCGAGGTCAGCCGCGAACTGGCCGTCACCGGCTGGCGCACCGGCCTCGAGCTGGCGCGCGAGAAGGGCCCGGCGCCGATCATGAACGAAGATTTCACCGTCACCTCGGCGATGCTCGCGGCACGACCGGAAATGGCGCGTGATGGTTTCGTGGCCGGTGACGTGGTGAAGGGCCGCGTGCTGTTTGCGCGTTACAGCCGTTACATGCAGCAGATCGGGGAAGTGGACCCGGCGCTGGCCGATGCGCTCGTCGAGCATGGCGCGCGTTTCACCCATCACAGTTCGATCGCGCCCACCGGCACCATCGCGTTGTCGCTCGGCAACAACGCCAGCAACGGCATCGAGCCGAGCTTTGCCCATCGCTACGTGCGTAATGTCATCACCGCCGGGCGCAAGACCAAGGACAAGGTCGAGGTCTGTTCCTACGAACTCCTGGCATGGCGCGCGCTGGTCAATGCCAAGGCCATGCCCGATGCCGCCGACCCGGCCGACAGGCTGCCGGCGACCTTCGTCACCGCCGATGACATTTCGCCCAGTGAGCACATCGCAATGCAGGCCGCGGCCCAGCGCTGGATCGATTCGTCCATTTCGAAGACCGTCAACGTACCGTCGGACATCGCCTTCGATGCGTTCAAGGATCTCTACTTCGAGGCCTATGAGCGCGGCCTCAAAGGCTGCACCACGTTCCGCTTCAACCCCTCGGCGTTCCAGGGCGTGCTGGTCAAGCATGCGGACCTGGCCCGCACCACCTATCGTTTCACGCTGGCCGACGGCACGGTGGTCGAAGCGCGCGGTGACGAGGAAATCGAATACGAAGGCGAGACCCACTCGGCCGCCAATCTGTACGACGCGATCAAGGAAGGCTATTACGGTGTCTATTGAACGCGCTCAGGGTCAGGAGAAAGTTTCCATGGTGAAGAAGATAGAGCAGCCGATCACGGGCGTCGAAGTTCTGGCCGATGCGCCGCCGGTGGAAGAGACCACGGCTGAAATCATCCACATGCATGAAAAGGTCGAGCGCCCTGAGATGCTGCTCGGCTCGACCTACAAGATAAAGACACCGCTGTCGGCCCATGCGCTGTACGTCACGATCAACGACATCGTGCTCAATGCCGGCACGCCGCACGAGCTCAGGCGCCCGTTCGAAGTCTTCATCAATTCCAAGAACATGGATCACTTCCAGTGGATAGTGGCGCTGACGCGCATCATCTCGGCGGTGTTCCGCAAGGGTGGCGATGTCACCTTCCTGGTGGACGAGATGCGCAGCGTGTTCGATCCGCGCGGCGGTTACTTCAAGAAGGGCGGTCGATACACGCCGTCATTGGTGGCGGAGATCGGCGATGTCATCGAAACCCACCTGCGTTCCATCGGTCTCCTGGGACCGGCGCGACCGCGCGCCGAGGCCGGCGCCGGCCACGAAGCCAAGGCGGCGCCCTCGCGCGACGATGACGACAACGGCATCCCCGGCGATGCCCTGCATTGCAGTAAATGCTTCGCCAAGGCCGTGGTCGCGCTCGACAACTGCCTGACCTGCCTGAACTGCGGCGAATCGAAGTGCGGGTGAGTTGAAAAATCATGCGCCGACCTGACGGCCGGCGCATGACGAGCTTGGGGGAAGCTCAGAGCGTGATCAGTTGCGGAATGTCTTCGAGCGCCTGTTCGTCCATGTAGACGATTTGGTCCGACAGCAGGTTGCGCATTTCTTCGACTTCGCGGTAGAGCTGGTTGGCGGAAGCGAGCTTGACCTCGAACTGCTTCTTGGCTTCCTGCAGCTGCGCTTTCTGGCGGCTGATCTTGTTGGCCAGCGCTATCAGTTTCTTGTAATAGACCCGCACCAGCTGCTCCTTGTCGTGGTACTCGGCGGCGTAGCTCTCGCGGATCTTGATCTCCTTCTGGCGCATTTCCTCGATGTTCGCCTCGCGCATGCGCGCAAGCTTGGTCTGGTATTCGACCGCGACCAGCGCGGATTTGGCATCGACCGCCTTGGCCACCTCGCGCCGCAGGCGGGTTTCCATCTCCGCCAACAGGACGCTGATGGCATCGCGCGGCGCCTCGGCGCGCGATGCGCCGGCGGCAGGCCCGTCGCGGTCCATCTCGAGCGGCGCCAGTGATGAAGGCGTGGGGTCGCCGCCATCCAGGTCGTCGTGCTGCTGTTCCAGTTCGTCGATGATGTCGGCCAGGCTGCGGCCGGAGGCGGTGTCGGTGAATTGGTCGACTGGAGTGGTGTCGTGCATGGCTTGTTTTGCCTCCGCGTAGGTCGATAGCCCGGCGATTCTGGTAAGGGTGTTGTCCAACGGGTCGTGCGGGCGACCTTCCGTGGCGCCGTCGATATCCTGGTAGTCCGGCAGGCTCATCTCGGCGCC
The DNA here is from genome assembly GCA_016719885.1 of Pseudomonadota bacterium. Lineage (NCBI taxonomy): Bacteria > Pseudomonadati > Pseudomonadota > Pseudomonadota bacterium. The sequence continues at coordinate 114,271 of JADJYF010000002.1, forward strand.
GGGAAACTTGATGACCGTGACGTTGGTCGCCTCGTCGGCCGCCGGCGGCCGTGTGATGAGCGATGGCTCGCGTGCGCCGATGGTGGCGAGCGTGTCGGTGACGTAGGCGACGTCGAAGCCGCGCTCGGCGAGCAGGAATGCGCCGATGGCGCACTGGTCGACATCGTCGCCCACCACCAGATAGCGGAAATCCTTGCGCAGCCGGTTGCTCTGCAGTCGCAGCATGTTGACCGGGATGTTCTCGCTGCCCATCAGCGCGCCGGAGGCGTGGTCTTCCGGATAGCGGATGTCCAGCCACACGCCGCCGTCACCGACCTCCGCCCGGGCTGCCGTGAAGCCGACCGGCTGCAGCACCTTGGAGAGGATCAGCTCGACGAAATCCTGTTTGCCGAGACGCATGAGCTGGCCGTCGGACAGCATGGTGACGGTGGCATTGCGCGGACGGTTGGCGATCAGGGCTTCTTCGCCGAAGGCCATGCCCGGTCCGAGGTCGGCGAGATGGATCTGGCCGCGCCCGCCGGCGATGGAGCGTGACACTTCGCAGTAGCCGCTCTCGATCACGTAGTAGTAGTCGCCGGCCGCGCCTTGTTGCACCACCACCTGGTCGGCCTTGCAGCTCACCTGTTCCATGTGCGCGAAGATGCGCTGGATGTTGGTAGCCGGCAGTACCGAGAACAGCTCCGACTGCAGCATGCGAATCATCCAGTCGGACGAGCGGGCGGTGGCAATTTCGCTGACCTCCAACTCGTCGCTGACGTTCTGGCCGGCGACATCGGCCTCGCTGACGAGGCGGTCGAGCATGTTGCGGCGGAAGATCACCAGCTTGGCGTTGTCGACGGCACGCACGCTGTAACGCTTGCGGCCCGGCGGATCGAGCGGTCGCAGGGCGGCCTTGTGGGTGGCGGACAATGTGCGGGTGATCTTGCCGTGGTAGATGAGTTCGATGGTGCCGGCCAGGAGGTAGTAGACGAGGTCGTCGACATGGCCTTGCGGGTACACCACCTGGCCGCGCGAGTAACTGCGGACTTCCGCCAGCTGCACGGCGCGATCCTGCAGCGGCCTGGGCAGCCTCTGCAGCGGCACGAAGGCGCGGATGTGAGTCTCGATATCCATCGTTCCCTGTCCGTTGACGTCCTGTCGAACTCTTGCGAATCTGATAGTTACGAGAGGTAATTATATTTAATTCTTAGAAAAGGAAAAGGCCGGCCGGCACCGCGCAGAGCACGCTCGCGGGGGCTGGTGTCGAACGATGATCGGCAAAAGTCCGGGCCTGGCGCGGCTAGTTGGGGACGGGCCCGGCGTGGCATGCGTGGGGCCGCCTCGGGGTGTGTATCGGACAGCGCGCGCACGGCGAGCGGGCGCGCCGGGCAAGGCATCCGTGGCCGGTCAAGGCGCGGTTTGAATGTGCGAATTCACTCGCACATTCAACGTGTCGCTGTCCCGTCTCAGTCCTTGTAATCCGCCGCCCGCTTCGCCAGGAAAGCGTTGATGCCTTCCTCGAAGAAGCCGGCGCTCGCGCACAGGATCTGTCCTCGGTCTTCCATCGCCACCGCGGCGTCGAGGCTGGGCGCGTCGACGGACAGGTTGAGGCCTTCCTTGGTCAGGCGCAGCCCGAGCGGTGAGGTCTTGAGCATGTCGTCCGCGATGTCGCGCGCGGTCGCTTCGAGGTCGTCGAACGGCACCACGGCCGACACCAGGCCCAGGCGTTCGGCGCGCTCGGCCGAGATCATGCGGCCGGTCATCATCAGCTCCGCCGCCACCGACTGGCCGACGGCGCGCGGCAGGAAATAGCTGATGCCAACGTCGCAACCGGTCAGGCCGATCTTGACCATGGCCACGTTCATCTTGACGTCGGGAGTCACCACGCGCACGTCCGAGGCCAGCACGAAGGCGAAGCCGCCGCCGGTCGCCGCGCCGTGGGCGAGACACACGATGGGCTGCGGACAGCGACGCATGCGCAGGTACACCTCGGCGACCTGGCGCTGGAAGCGCATCCCCACCACCGGGCCCGCGCTCACGCCATCGGCGGCAAAGAGGTCATAACCGGCGCACAGGCCGCGGCCGGCGCCGCGCAGCATCACCACCCGCACGGCATGATTGAACTGCAGGCCGCCGAAGTAGTGCTGCAGTTCGTCGCACATCTCGGGCGTGATGGCATTGAGACGTTCGGGACGGTTCAAGGTCAGCCAGTCGATGGCGCCTTCGTGACGGATTTCGATGGTCTGGTAGTTCATGGGACTCCCCTCGGTTTCTCGAAGTGGCCTGCCGCGCGGGTGACGCGGCGCCACGGCATGGCGGTGACGCGTCAGGACACGCGCAGCAACAGGCCTTTCAGGTACTCGCCTTCCGGAAAGGCCAGCGCTATCGGGTGATCGGGCGTGGCATGCAGTTGGCGCAACAGCTGCGCGTCCACGCCGGCGTCCTGCGCGGCGCCGGCCACGATCTTGCGGAACAGGTCCGCGCTCACGCCGCCGGAACATGAAAACGTCGCCAGCACGCCGCCTGGGCGCAATAGCTTGAGTGCCAGCAGGTTGATGTCCTTGTAGCCGCGCGCGGCGCGCTCGGCGGTGGCGGCGGTCGGCGCGAACTTCGGCGGGTCGAGCACGATCACATCGAAGTGCCGGTTCTGATCGCGCAGCTTGCGCAGTTGCTTGAACACATCGTCTTCAATCAGCGTGCAGCGCTCGGCGGGCAAGGCGTTCAGTGCGAGGTGGCGTTGCACCTGGGCCAGCGCGGCGGCCGACGAATCGATGGCGGTGACATGGCGCGCGCCGGCCTTGAGCGCCTGCAGGGCAAAGCCGCCGCTGTAACAGAACGCGTCGAGCACCTCGGCGTCGGCGGCCAGCGCGCCGACCAGCGCACGGTTCTCGCGCTGGTCTAGGTAATGACCGGTCTTGTGACCGTGCGCGAGATCGACCTCGACCGCGAGACCGTTCTCGATGCAGGTGATGCGCGTATCGGCGAGCGTGCCGCGCAACAGGCCACTGGCGGCGTCCAGGCCTTCGACTTCCAACACGTCGGAATCGGAGCGTTCGTAGAGCGCGCGTGCGCCGGTCAGTGACATGAGCGCGTCGGCAATCACCTCGCGCCAGCGGCGCGCGCCGGCGCTGGTGGCCTGCATCACCAGCACTTCGCCGAAGCGGTCGACCACCAGGCCCGGCAGGCCATCGGACTCGCCGTGCACGAGGCGCACGCCGCCGTCGGGCGCGGTGGGCAGCAGTCGTTCACGCATGGCGATGGCCGCCGCCAGGCGTGCCGCGAAGAAGGCCGCGTCGATCACGACATCTTCGCGCCAGGCCCAGATGCGCACGCGGATGTTCGACACCGGGTTCCACGCGCCGTGGCCGAGAAAGCGTCCGTCGTTGGCATACACGCTGACGCTGTCGCCGAGTTGCGGCGCGCCCTGCACCTTGTCGATGGCGCCCGAGAATACCCACGGATGACGGCGCAGCAGGGAGCGTTCGCGGTCGCGTTTGAGAATGATTTTCTGCATGGACTGGCGACCTTGTGGCTGAGGACGGGAACACGATGCGCATGCGGCGCGGTGGTCGGGCCGCCGCTGACGCGAAAGGCGCACATGCTAGCGGGATGGCCGAGCTATTTCACGCGCGCCGCGCGGGGCGGCGTGGCGGGCGGAATCAAGTACCATGCGCAAGGGCCGGCGCGAGGCCCGCTCGATACGTTCGCGCACACGATTCCCGGAGCAGCAGCATGGCAAGAGATCAATTCAACTTGAGCGGTAAGATAGCGGTGGTGGCCGGCGCCAGCCGCGGCATCGGCCAGGAGATCGCCAAGATCCTCGGCGAGTACGGCGCCCACGTGGTGTGCCTGAGCCGCGGCGCCGATGGTTGCGCCGAGACCGTGGCGGCCATCGAGGCACTCGGCGGCAGCGCCGAGATGCGCGCCTGCCACATCGGCCGCGTCGAGCAGATAGACGCGTTCTACCAGTACATGGACGAACGTCACGGACGCGTCGACATCCTGGTCAACAACGCCGCCGCCAATCCCTATTACGGCCACATCCTCGATACCGACGTGGCGTCCTTCGACAAGACCGTGGAAGTGAACCTGCGCGGCTATTTCTTCATGGCCATCGGCGCCGGGCGCCGCATGCGCAACCAGGGCGGCGGCGCGATCGTCAACGTCGCGTCCGCCAATGCGCTGTCGCCCGGTGACAAGCAGGGCGTGTATTCCATGACCAAGGCCGGCATCCACAACATGAGCAAGGCGCTGGCGCGCGAGTGCGGCCAGTTCGGCATCCGTGTCAATACCCTGGTGCCGGGGCTCACCCGCACCAAGTTCGCCATGGCACTGCACGACGATGAAGAATTCATGGCCAAGCAGATGCCGCACACGCCGCTCGCGCGCGGCGCCGATCCGAGTGAAATGGCGGGCGCGGTCTTGTACCTGGTGTCGGACGCGGCGTCTTACACGACCGGCAGTTCCATCGTCATCGATGGCGGCTATCTCGCCTGAGGCGGGAACCGCGCAGGGAGACTCAGCCATGGCAGAGCAACTTTTCGCGATCGTGTTCAAGGGACGGCTGCGCGCCGGTGCCGATGGCGCCGAGGTACGCGCCAACTTCGCCAAGCTGTTCAACATCGACGCGGCGCGCGTCGAGCAGATGTTCAGCGGCCAGGCGGTCATCATCAAGAAAGGTCTCGACCTGCTGGCGGCGGACAAGTACAAGGCCGCCCTGGCCAAGGCCGGCGCCGAGGTCGATGTGATCGACATGGCGGCGACGGTGGCGACGCCCGCGCCGGCCAAGCCCGCCGCCGCGCCGCCGGCCGCGGCATCCGAGGCGATCAGGCCCGCGCCCGCCGACGCCCCGCCGCGCGCCGCGACGCCAGCCGAGCCGCGCCGGCCGTCGATGCCATGGCGGTGCGCAACGCCCCGCCCGCCGCTCTGCGTGGCACGCCGACGGCGCTGGACACCACCCTGGCCGAGCCCGGCGTGGTGCTGGTCGAGGCCGTGCATGTGCCGGCGCCGGCCATCGCCACCGAGCACCTGGCGATGGCCGAAGTGGGCGCCACGATGGTCGATTACACGCCGCCGCCCGCGGCTGACTACGATCTCTCCAATCTCACCCTCGCCGAAGCGGGCGTGACCCTGGTCGAAGCGCGCAAGACTCCCGTCCCGGCGTTCGATTTGAGCGGTTTGTCGCTGGACGAATCCGCGCCCCGCTGAGCGCCTGGCCACGGCCCGTCGCGGTCGGCGGGCGCGGCGTTCTGTGTTTCAATAGCCGCCCCGGCAACGGGCCCCATTGAACCTGATATTCCGACCTGACATTCCGAGACATCATGAGTCTGCTCCTCAATCCTCGCGACATCGATTTCAATCTCTACGAACTGCTGGACACCGAAGCCCTCACCCGCACGCCGCGCTACGCGGAACACGATCGCGCGGTGTTCGATGCCGTCATCGAAGCGGCGCGCGTGCTGGCGGAAGAACAGTTCGCGCCACATGCCGCCAAGCTCGACGCCAACGAGCCGAGCTTCGACGGCAAGCACGTGACGCTGCCGGCCGAACTCAAGCAGGCGCTGGACGCCTACATCGCCGGTGGCTTCATGGGCATCGCCGCCGAAGCCGAACACGGCGGCATGCAGTTGCCGTGGGTGGTGGGGCAGGCCGCCTGCGCATGGTTCGCGGCCGCCGACGTGTCGGCCAATTCCTATCCGCTCATCACCCACTCGGCCGTCAACCTGTTATCGGAATTCGGCAGCGAGGATCAGAAGCAGCGTTACCTGGAACCGATGGTGGCGGGGCGCTTCTTCGGCACCATGTGCCTGTCCGAGCCGCAGGCCGGCTCGTCGCTGTCGGACATCCAGCTGCGCGCCGAACCGACCGACGCCGGCCATTACCTCATCAAGGGCACCAAGATGTGGATCTCGGGCGGCGAGCACGGGCTGTCCGAGAACATCGTGCACCTGGTGCTGGCCAAGATCCCCGGTGGTCCGCCCGGCGTGAAAGGCATCTCGCTGTTCGTGGTGCCCAAGTTTCGCGTCAACGACGACGGCACACTGGGCGCACGCAACAACGTGCAGCTGGTCAGCCTGAACCACAAGATGGGCTTTCGCGGCATCACCAACACCGTGCTCAATTTCGGCGAAGGCGGCGAGTGTCATGGCTGGCTGGTCGGGCCCATGCACCAGGGCCTGTTCTGCATGTTCCGCATGATGAACGAGATGCGCATCGGTATCGGCATGGCGGCCTGCGTGCTGGGCTATACCGCCTACCTGCACTCGCTGAAGTACGCGCGCGAGCGGCCGCAGGGTCGTCATCCGCTGGAGAAGAACCCGGCTTCGCCGCAGGTGCCGATCATCCAGCACGCCGACATCAAGCGCCTGCTGCTGGCGCAGAAGAGCGCGGCGGAGGGTTCATTCACCTTGCTGTTGCACTGTGCATGGCTCATCGACCGCCAGCGTACCGAGAGCGACGACGCCGAGCGCGCGCGCATCGGCCTCATGCTCGACATCCTCACGCCGATCGCGAAGTCCTGGCCGTCGGAGTTCTGCCTGGAGGGCAACAAGCACGCCATCCAGATCCTGGGCGGCTATGGCTATACGCGTGAATTCCCGCTCGAGCGCCTGTATCGCGACGCGCGCCTGAATCCCATCCATGAAGGCACCCACGGCATCCAGGGCATCGACCTGCTGGGCCGCAAGGTCAGCATCCAGGACGGCGCGGCGTTCAAGGTGCTTCAGGAGGAATACCGCAAGACCCTGGCCGAAGCCGAGTCGGTGCCCGCGCTCGCCGAATACCATGCCGCGCTGGCGGCGGCCGTCACCGCCATCGTCGACACCACCGCCGCGCTCGACGCGCTGCGCGCGAGCGGCGACGTCAATCGCGCGCTCGCCAATGCCACGCTGTACCTCGACGCCTTCGGCCACGTGGTGCTGGGCTGGGTGTGGCTGCGCCAGGCGCTGGTCGCCGAGCGCGCGCTGGCGCAGGCGGTCGGCTCCGATGTCGATTTCTACCAGGGCAAGCTCAATGCCTGCCGGTACTTCTACCGTTACGAATTGCCCAAGGTGGCGGAACGCTGCGCTCTCTTGGCGCGCTTCGACGACACCTGCCTCGCCACCGACGAAAACTGGTTCTGATTGGAGCGCCATCCCATGAGCAACGCCAAGTCCGCCGTTCAAAGTTACGAGCAAGCGCGCGCCAGCTTCCAATGGTCGCCGCCGGCGCGCTTCAATTTCGCGCGCGATGTCATCGATCAATGGGCGGCCAAGGACGCCACCAAGCTCGCCCTGTGGTGGGTCGATGACGATGGCCACGAACACAAGCGCACCTTCGCCGAAGTGCGCGATCGCTCCTGCCAGCTGGCCAATGCCCTCAGCGGGGCCGGCATCAAGCGCGGCGACACCATCGTGCTCATGCTCGGGCGCAATCTCGAATGGTGGGAAATCGTCACGGCCGGCATCCGCATGGGCGTGATCCTGTCGCCGGGCACCACGCAGCTGTCGCCCAAGGACATCGCCTACCGCATGAACGCGGCCAAGGCCACCGTCTTCATCACCGATGTCGCGAACGCCGCCAAGCTCGACGAAGTGGCCGAGCAATGTCCGACCCTGCGCGCGCGCATCCTGGTCGATGGCGAGCGCGACGGCTGGCAGAGCTACGACAAGCTCATGCAGGGCCAGAGCAGCGCGTTCGAGACCGCCGACACCGCCTTCGACGAAGATGCACTGTGCTATTTCACGTCCGGCACCACCGGCTATCCCAAGATGACCATCCATGGTCACGGCTATGGCCTCGCGCACCAGATCACCGGCCGCTACTGGCTGGATCTCTCGCCCGACGACGTGCACTGGAACATCAGCGACACCGGCTGGGCCAAGGCTGCCTACAGCAGTTACTTCGGGCCGTGGAACATGGGCGCGACGGTGTTCGTGCATCACTCGCCGGTGTTCGATGCGAAGAAGACGCTCGATCTGCTCGCGCACTATCCCATCACCACCCTGTGCGGCGCGCCGACGGTGTATCGCATGGTGGTGCTGCAGGACCTGTCGGCCTACAAGTTTCCGCACCTGCGTCATTGCGTGGGCGCCGGCGAGCCGCTCAACCCCGAAGTCATCGAAACCTGGAAGCGCGCCACCGGCCTCGTCATCCGCGATGGCTACGGCCAGACCGAGACCGTGCTGGTGTGCGGCAACCATCCGTCCATCACGCCGCGTTTCGGCTCCATGGGCAAACCCATGCCGGGCGTGGAGATGGCCATCATCGACGAACAAGGTCAGCCCCTGGCGCCGCAACAGGAAGGCGACATCGCGATTCGCGTGAAGCCGCTGCGCGCGCCCGGCCTGTTCCGCGACTATCGCGGCGATCCGGAGCGCTTCAACGCCTGCTTCATCGGCGACTGGTACCTGACCGGCGATCGCGGTTACATCGATGAAGACGGTTATTTCTGGTTCGTCAGTCGCGCCGACGACGTGATCCTGTCGGCCGGTTACCGCATCGGTCCGTTCGAAGTGGAAAGCGCCCTGATCGAACACCCCGCGGTGGCGGAGTCGGCGGTGGTGGCGAGCCCCGATGCCTTGCGCGGCGACGTGGTCAAGGCCTTCGTGGTGTTGGCGCCGGGTTACAGCGGCAGCGATGCGCTGGTCACGGAACTGCAGGAGCATGTGAAGCGTGTGACCGCGCCTTACAAGTATCCGCGTCGCATCGAATTCGTCGACAGTCTGCCCAAGACCGTCAGCGGCAAGATTCGCCGCGTCGAACTGCGTGCGCGGGAAGCGGGCGCGGGTTGATTGCTTTGACGCGTCGAGTCGGCGTCAGGCGAAGCCTGACCCACGGCACGCGAGCCGGGCAGCGCCGAATCCTGTGGGTCAGGCTTAGCCTGACATTCATGCTCGACCGCTGAGCGCCCCGCCGCCCGACGACATCTCGCCCGGCACGCGCCGCGCCGCGGTCGTCATGATCATGCTGAGCTCGGTGGCGACGGCGATGATGCTGTCGACGGTCAACGTCGCCTTGCCCTCCATCGCCAGCGCGCTCGACATCGACGCGGTGATGCTGAGCTGGGTGCCGATGGCCTACCTGTTGGCGAGCGCGGCCTGCGTGCTGAGCCTGGCGCGCATGGCCGACATGTACGGCCGACGGCGCATTTTCCTGTGGGGCACGGTCGGCGTGATCCTGGCCTCGCTGGTCGCCGCCTGCGCCAACAGCGCGGCGGTGCTGCTGGCGGCGCGCGCGCTGCAGGGCATGTCGGCGGCGGCGCTGTTCGCCACCCAGATAGCCATCGTGTCGTCGGTCTATCCGCCGGCCAGGCGCGGCGCCGCCATCGGCGCCAGCATCTCGGCGGTGTATATCGGTCTCTCGCTCGGGCCCTTGCTCGGCGGCCACGTGATCGAAATGTGGTCGTGGCGCGCGGCCTTCCTGCCGCATCTGCCGCTGACGCTGGCGGTGCTCTACCTGTGTCTCGTGCACATGCGCTTCGAGTGGCGGGCCGAGGAGCGCGGCCACTTCGATGTCGTCGGCGCGCTGCTGTACGCGGTCGGCATCATGGTGCTGATGATCGGCCTGTCCAGCCTGCCGAGCGCGCGCGGTCTCGCCATGGTGGCGGGCGGCGCCGCGCTGCTGTGGCTGTTCTTCCGTCACGAACGCGGCGACGACCACCCGATATTCGATGTCGAACTGTTCTACACCAACCGCGTGTTCACCTTGTCCTGTCTCGCCTCGCTGGTGATGTACACCACGACCTTCGCCAACGTCATGCTGGTCAGCCTCTACCTGCAATTGCTGAAGGGCGTGCCGCCGTCGCGCGCCGGCGTGATCATGATGACGCAGCCGGTGGTGATGGCATTGTTCTCGCCGATGGCGGGACGCATGTCGGACCGCATCGAACCGCGCGTGATTGCCTCGCTGGGCATGGCGCTGACCGGCATCGGCCTGGTCGGCTTTGCCTTGCTCGATGAACACAGCGCGCTGCATCTGACGGTGTTGTGTCTCGCCGTCTGCGGATTCGGCTTCAGCCTGTTCAGTTCGCCCAACGTCAACGCCATCATGGGCGCGGTGCCGCCACGGGATTATTCGCGCGCCTCGGGCGCGATGTCGGTGATGCGCGTGATCGGCCAGTTGTGCAGCATGGCGCTGGTGGCGGTGGTGATGGCGTTGTGGCTCGGACCGGTGGCCATCGAGCCCGCCGTCTACCCGGCGCTCGGGCATGCCATTTCCACCTGCTTCGCCTGCGGCGCGCTGCTGTCGCTGGTCGGTATCGCGCTGTCGCTGTCGCGCGGTCGCATGCACGGCCCCGCCAGCACTGCGTGAGCGTTCATCGCAGGGTCTTCCTGCCGCTCTACCTGCCGGCCCTGCTGCTGGGCATTCCCGCCCAGGCGACCTTCATGTTGCTGCCGCTATACGTGCTGGAGCAGGGCGGGAGCGCGGCCACCGCCGCCGCCATCGTCGGGCTGCGCGGCATCGGCATGATGGCCATGGATGTGCCGGCCGGCATGCTGGCCGCGCGCTACGGCGAGAAGGCGGTGATGGTGGTGGCGGTGTCCTTCACCATGCTGGCGTTCGCCGGTTACGGTCTCGCCGACGACATCGGCTGGTTCTATCTCATCGCGTTCATGAACGGCTGCGGCAGCAGCACCTTCCTGTTGGGACGCATGAGCTATGTGTCGGCCTATTGCACGGCCGCCGAGCGCGGCCGCGTGATCGCGATGATCGCGGGCTCGGTGCGGGCCTCGGCCTTGCTCGGGCCGATGGCCGGCGGCGCGCTCGCGCACTACGCGGGCTACTCGGTGACCTTCCTGTGCGCGGCGCTGTCGGTGTTGTTGGCGATGCTGTGCGTGTTCGTGTTCGCGCGCGCCGAGGCGCCGAGCGCGCGGCCACTCGAGTGGCGGACCATCCCCAGGCTCGCCCTGGAGTATCGACGCGTGTTCGCCACCGCCGGCGTGGCGGCGGTGTCCTTCATGTTGATGCGCGAATCACGCACGGTGCTGTTGCCGCTGATCGGCGCCAGCCTCGCGCTCGACGCGCAGCAGATCGGCAGCATCGTGTCGGCCTCGGCGCTGGTCGACATCGCGTTCTTCTACCCGGCCGGCGTGATCATGGACCGTTACGGCCGGCGCGCCACCGCCGTGCCGAGCTCCATGCTGTTCGTCGTCACGCTCGCCGCCATGACCTTGGCCACGGGTTATCACAGCCTGCTGATGGTGGCGCTGGTGGTGGGCGTGGCCAATGGCATGTCGACCGGCATCGTCATGACGCTCGGCACCGATCTCGCGCCGCCCGGACGTCGCAGTGAATTCCTCGGACTGTGGCGCTTGCTCACCGATGCCGGCACCTCGGCCGGACCGATGGTCATCAGCGCGCTGCTGGCGGTGGTGCCGCTCGGCAGCGCGGCGCTGGGCGTGGCCGCGCTCGGCGCGCTGGGCAGTTTCGTGGTGTATCGCTTCGTCGAGGAAACGCGGACGTTTTGATCGGCTCCTCTGTGGGTCAGACTTCAGTCCGACTTCCGCACGCAAACCACCAGCCTTCGATACCTGGTCAATGTCAGACTGAAGTCTGACCCACAATTGGGACCTCTGTGGATCGGACTTCGGTGGTCACTGCCGCGCGTCACGCATCCAGCGTTTGCGCCGTCCCCAGTTGAAGAACAGCCGTCGCGCCGGCACCTGGCGGCCGGCGAGGCGCTGCACCAGGGTGTCCAGCACCAGCTTCTGCACTTCCATCATGTCGAGGCTGGCGGTGTCCTCGATGCGGATCCAGCGCAGGTCTTCCAATTCGCCGTCGCCGGCCAGTTCGCCGCTGAACAAGTCGGCGGGCGCCGCGAAAAAGCGCGCGTGGTATCGGATCGGCTGGTGGCTGGGCGTGATGGCGCGTCCCAGGAATTCGAGCTCGCCGAGATCCGGCGCGCGCGCGGCGCGCGGAAGGCGTCCCCAGGTGGCATGGCCGACAGCGCCGACGCTGCCCGGCACGCCGAACATCAGCCCGGCTTCCTCGTGCGCCTCGCGCACCGCCGCCATGGCCAGCGCATTGGCCTTGCTGTGCGAGCTTGCCACCGCCAACTGCGGCACCAGCTCCGCCGCCAGCGGCCGTGCCGGCTGCGCGCGGTAATCGGCGCGATCGAGCCCGCCGCCCGGAAACACGTACACGCCAGGCTTGAAACGCGCCTTGTTGCCGCGCCGCCCCATCAGCACTTCGTGATGGGTGTTGCGGCGACGATGGATGACCAGGCTGGCGGCATCGCGGGGGCGGACTGGAGGCATGGCGCGCGTACATCTCTTTGCCGGGGACCGGCCCGGACTTTAGCACAGCCATGGCATCGCGCTGGGCGCGGGGCGGCCTCGCGTCTATACTGCACCGCGATGATTGCCTGCCTGCCTCGCCTCGCGTTCAACGCGCTCGTCCTGCGTCTGTCACTGTTGCTGATCTGCCTGGCCGTCTGCGCGCCGGCCATGGCGGTGCCGACCCTGCCCGGCACCGACAGCGTCGAGGCGGCGTCGGCCGCCACGCCTAGCCTGCCCGATCCGCGCAATCTCGATCCCGAGTGGTGGAATTACTTCGTGGTCGGCGAAGACCCCGACGGCAAGCTGCTCGATACGCGCTACGCGGCCTTCATCAAGCAGCTCGATACCATCGCCGCCGGCATGAGCGGCGAGCCGCGCGACGACGTGGCGCAGCTGCGCGCCAGCATCGAGCGCCATTACGGCCGCTATAAGCGCACCTTGCAGGCGCCGACCGCGCCGGCGCCGCCGACGCCGACCATGAAAGAAGCCTACCCGCTCGACGACGTGCTGGAGCTCGGCCGCGAGAACGAACAGCTGCGCCGCGCCGCCGACCTGGAAGCGCAGGAGATCACGCTCATCGAGCGCTCGCTGGCGCTGGGGCGCAATGAACAGGACGCCGCCAAGCTGCGTTATCGCGATCTCGCGCCGGACAGCGCCGAGCGCACCGTCGAAGGCGTGCGCCTGGTCCGCGACCGCCTGCGCATCGAGACGCTCAACCAGGAACTGCGCTGGCGGCGGGTGCACCAGTCGGCCTTGCAGGCGGAGCTCGACCAGCACATGAAGCTGCTGGCCACGGCCGGCGAGCGTATCGAATGCACCTCGAGCGCGCTGGCCGAGTGGCAGCGCATCGAGAAGGACGCGGCCAAGGCCGCGCACAACGCCGGCGCCGACCTCATGAAGCTGCAGCTGACCAGCTCCATGGCGCTCGCCACCAGTCCCGATGAGCGCGCGCAGGCGCGCTATCACGAAGTCAAATCGCAGCGTCGCAGCGTCGATTGCGATCGCCGAGGCGCGCGCCGCGCCACCGCGGTGCTGGCGCAGCGCCTCCTGCAGCGCGTGGCCGAGCGCAACACCGCCGAGCCGGCCGCCGATCGCACGCTGTTGCGCAAGCAACAGGCGCTGCTCGACAAGCAGGCGCGACTCGCCACCGAGCAGGCGCGCGCCAACCAGCTGCGCAGCGCCATCACCATTGAACGCGAATCCTCCGACGAGCCGTCGGTAGGCGCGCTCTACGACCGCGCGCGCAATGAACTGACCGGTGTCGAAACGGCGCTGGAAGATCTTGCCGCGCAGCTGCGCAGCGGCACGCAGCTCGTCGACATGCTCGATGCGCGCCTGCGCGAACGCGAAGGGCGCATGGGCCAGAGCGTGCGACTGCTGAAGGACGCCGTGCGCGGCAGCATCGCCGAGGCCCATGCGCTGCTCGGCGCGCCGTTGTTCGAAGTCAACGAAACGCCCGTCACCAGCCTTGGCCTCATTCGTCTCGGCCTTATCCTCACCATCGCGTGGTGGGTGTCGGCCCTGATGCGCGGCGCCCTGCAGCGCCTGGGGCCGAGCTATTCGGCGTTTAACGCGGCCTCGCTCTACACTGTCGGGCGCGTGCTGCATTACGTCTTGCTGACCATCGGTATCGTGGTCGGCCTGTCGTCGATTGGCGTCGATCTGACCAAGTTCGCGCTGTTCGCCAGCGCCCTCGGTATCGGCGTCGGTTTCGGCCTGCAGACCCTGATCAGCAATTTCGTGGCCGGTCTCATCATCCTGTTCGAGAAGAGCCTCAACGTCGGCGACCTCATCGAACTGCAGTCCGGCGTGACCGGCATGGTGAAGGAAATCAACATGCGCGCCACGCGCATCACCACCGGCGACAATGTCGACATCCTGGTGCCGAACGCCGAATTCATGAGCAGCAAGGTCATGAACTGGACGCTGGAGGCCTGTCGGCGTCTGCATGTGCCGTTCACCGTGACCTACGATACCGACAAGGAACAGGTGCGCAAAGGCAGCGCTGGCCGCCGCTCACGATGTCGAACACACCTTGCTGCACAACCCGGCGCGAGAACCGCAGGTGTGGCTGGTGCGCTT
>JADJYF010000003.1 GCA_016719885.1 Pseudomonadota bacterium
AAATTTCGCGCAATTCAAATAAACGCACGGTCGGTCGGCGTTTTTCTGTTAGCATCGCTTTCAGTTTCCTACAGCGCATGGTTCGCGCTTCGTAGTTCTGCGGAGCATGCGATAGTTCGATCGCCCAATACGGGCCTTGGAATCGCTTATTACGTTCGACGAAGTCTTTTTCGCCGCGTGCTGAGTGCTTATCTAAACCAGGGGGCGGATCTGCTGACTGGGGCGATTCTTTCGCAATGCATCTAGTAGATGGGATAAAGGAGGTCCACCAGCGCGGGGGTAATTCAAACCACTAAAACCGGTTTGCGGGCCGTTTCTTGAGGTCGCTCCATTGGATACAGGCGGAAGGGAAGATTGGGCGAAAGCGTGTATCGCGTTCAATGATTCTGTGATGGCGTACTTGCGGGGAATCCTGAAATTAAGACGGTCGTGTTGTCCTAGCATTCTGTTGCCGTGTTTGCAGCCTGAGGAGGAGCATGACTGGTCACATTGATGCGGCGCGACGGTCGGTTCGTCCATGGTCCCTCAGGATGCGGACGTTCTTCTTGCGGGAATAAAGTCTGTGTCTGCCAATTCCAGGCGCTTGGACGAAATGTTGTGTTTTGCCGCCGCCCTCGTCGGGAAAAAGATGGCGCGTTGCCTTCAGCGGGAAGCAGAGGCAAGCTGACAATTGGTGCGGAACAGGGCTGTAATTTTGGTGGCTCGCGGAATATCAATTGGCGCGAGACCGGGTGCGGCGGTAATTCGTTGCGCGAATGCGGAGAAAAAATCGCTCCCTAATGTCGACGACTCGGCGATTTGCGGGCCTCTGAAATGTACTCGAGGATTGGGGATGTAAGTCTGCACGCGGACCGCGCTCATCTCCAGTCGGGCAGGCTCGATCGAACTCGCGCACCGGATGAAATGGGAGAGTCAGTTTAGAGGCGCGATAGAGTAAACCGAGGAGGATGGAAACAAGACTGTCGAGGGGAAGGCGGTTAAAGGGGCGGCAGCATGGTTTGCCGACAGACGCGTAGATACGCTCGTGGATGGCGAGCGGTATGGCGGATTATGTTGGGTTTGATCAGTCATTGGCGTTTGTCAATGAGGTGGCGGTGCCTGAGCAATTACCGTGTGTCGTTGGAGAAGTTTTGCGGTTTCCAAGTTTAAATGGGGGCGCAAGCACGGGTGGGCGCCCGGTCTGAACTGCCTTCACTGATGCCGCTTGGCGGAGTTATATTGGAATTCGTTGGCGGTGCGTAGCTCAACGCGGCGCGCTACACGGAGACCTTAATTGCGGTCCGCCCTCGCGGGAGTCCTGGGTTATTATCTTGGCAAAAACTGCATTGATCACCGGTGTCACCGGCCAGGACGGCGCCTACCTGGCCGGTTTCTGCTCGCCAAGGGTTACGAGGTGCATGGCATCAAGCGCCGCACCTCGATGTTCAATACCCAACGCATCGACCACCTCTACCAGGACGTGCATGAAGCGAACGTGCGCTTTGGGCTCCATTACGGTGACCTGACCGATTCGAGCAGTCTGGTGCGCGTGATTCAGCAGGTGCGGCCGGACGAGATCTACAACCTCGGCGCGCAGTCCCATGTGGCGGTTTCGTTCGAAGAACCCGAGTACACAGCGGACTCGGACGCGATGGGGGCTCTGCGCATCCTCGAAGCCATCCGTATCCTGGGGCTCGAAAAATCGGTTCGCTACTACCAGGCCTCGACCTCGGAGATGTTCGGCCGCGTGCAGAAAACCCCCCAGGACGAGACCACGCCGTTCTACCCACGCTCGCCATACGGCGTGGCAAAGGTCTACGCCTACTGGATCACGGTGAACTATCGCGAAGCCTATGGGCTGTTTGCGTGCAACGGCATCCTGTTCAATCACGAATCGCCGCTTCGGGGCGAAACTTTCGTCACCCGCAAGATTACCCGGGGCCTTGGGCGCATCAAGCTTGGGCTGCAGGATTGCCTATACCTCGGCAACCTGGATGCTCGGCTACGTCCAGGCGCAGTGGCTCATGTTGCAACAGCCGGTGGCCGAGGACTACGTGATTGCGACCGGTGAACAGCACAGTGTTCGCGAGTTCGTGGAGCTGGCGGCGCGCTGCATCGATATGCCGGTCACCTGGCAGTGGTGCGGGCGCGGAGGAGCGGGGCATCGATGCCCAGGGCCGTTGCGTGGTGGCCATCGACCCGCGATATTTTCGGCCGACGGAGGTGGATACCCTTCTGGGAGATCCGAGCAAGGCGAGGCGGCAGTTGGGCTGGTCAGCCAGTACCAGCTTCGCCGAGCTGGTGCGGGAAATGGCGACCGAGGATCTGCGTGAAGCCGAACGCGAAGCGCTCATGAATGATCACGGGTTCAAAACCTACGATCACCACGAATGAATGCCGGCAAATCAATGTCATCGTCTCTGGGCAAAGTATACGTGGCAGGTCACCGGGGACTGGTCGGCTCCGCACTTGTTCGGCGCCTGCGGGGAGTGCGACAGGCTCGTTACGCGGAGCCACGCCGAGCTCGACCTTGCCGATGCCCGGGCGGTCAAGGATTTCTTCGCGACTGAAAGACCCGATACGGTGCTGCTGGCGGCCGCCAAGGTTGGGGGCATTCTCGCCAACCGGGATTTCCCCGGGGAGTTCATACGGGAGAATCTCGCCATCGAGTTGAATGCTCGACGCGGCGCGCGAGGCCGGTGCGCCGCCTGGTCTTCATGGGCTCTTCGTGCATCTACCCTCGAGAGTGCCCGCAGCCAATCCGCGAGGAGTATTTGCTGACCGGCCCGCTGGAGGAAACGAATCGGTCCTACGCCGTGGCCAAGATTGCGGGAATCGAGCTATGTGCGGCATTCAATCGTCAATATGGGACGGAATTTTTGGCGGTGATGCCGACTAACCTGTATGGTGCCGGGGATAGTTACGATCCGCTGGGCAGCCATGTGTTGCCAGGGCTCGTTCGTCGATTTCACGAAGCCAAGCACAGTGGCGCGCAGACGGTGAAGCCTGGGGTAGCGGCCGGCCACGCCGTGAGTTTCTGTGCAGCGACGATCTCGCGGATGCGTGCTGCTTTCCTGCTGCGTTGCCGAATGAGGCTTTTCGGGCGCTGACCGCGCGCCGTGGCCACTCATTAATATCGGCACGGGGCAAGACCTGTCGATTGCCGAGTTGGTTGAACTGGTGAAATCCGTGGTCGGGTACGCAGGACGGGTGACCTGGGGATGCAGGCAAACCCGACGGCACACCGCGCAAGCTGTTGGATGTGTCGCGGCTCCGGCAGTTGGGCTGGCAGGCAAGACACCCCTGGCCATTGGCGTCGCTCGCGCCTACCGAGGACTTCCTTGCCCGCTACGCAAACGGTTAAAGATGATGGCAAAGGCGACGGGTTGGTAGGATATCCCGCGACTTTCGGGCCCGAAGTGCAAGGAATTTTAATAACAGCGGGGCATCATCTCTAAGATGTCCACGCCTTGGATAGCACGATGAACGCAACGCTACGCTATTGGAAAATTCCGCGGCACTTTGGCTGCTGCTGGGCGCCGCGGTGGGTATCGCCGGCGTTCCTGTGCCTCGACAGCCTCCAGTTGATGGTCTCGTGGTGGAGTGAGCGCGAGGAATACAGCCACGGCTACCTGATCCCGGTAATTGCCGCCTACCTGGTGTGGCAACGCGGCGACCGCTTGCGCGAACTCGAATTCACCGGCTCCTGGTGGGCGTGGTGCTGGCCGGGCTGGGATTGCTTTTCTACCTGGTGGGGAGCTCTCGACGGTTTACACCATCATTCAATACGCCTTCGTCATCTTCGTGCTAGGCCTCGTCTGGGCCACCCTCGGCACCCGCGCATTCCGCGTCATCGCCATTCCGCTCTGCCTGCTGTTTTTCATGGTGCCGTTCCCGAATTTCATCTACAACAGCCTGTCGTCCAAGCTGCAGTTGCTGTCGTCCGAGATCGGCGTGATGGTGATTCGCGCCTTTGGCATCGGCGTGTTCCTGGAAGGCAATGTCATCGATCTCGGCAGCTACAAGCTGCAGGTCATCGAGGCCTGCAACGGCCTGCGGTATCTCTTCCCCTTGATGACCTTGGGCGTGATCGTGGGCTACTTCTATCACGCGGCCATGTGGAAGCGCGTGCTGGTGTTCGTCTCGACGGTGCCCATCACCATCCTCATGAACAGTTTCCGCATCGGCGTCATCGGTGTGATGGTGGAATACTGGGGGCAGGGCATGGCCGAGGGCTTCCTGCATGACTTCGAAGGCTGGGCCATATTCATGGTCTGCTTCGCCATCCTGTTCTTCGAGATGTGGCTGTTGATGCGGCTCTCGAACGACCGCCGTCCGTTGCGCGAGGTGTTCGGTATCGATCCGCCTCTGCCGGTGCCGGCGGGCGCATCGTTCCAGGCCCGCCCGGTGTCGCCGCCGGCCGTGGCCGTGCTGGTCTTGACCCTTCTGACCTTGATTCCAGGCTTGACCTTGCCGAAACGGACGGAGGTGCCGCCGCAGCGAGCGAGCTTTACGGACTTCCCCGTGCAGGTGGCGGAATGGAAGGGCCGCGTGGGCAAGCTCGAGACCATTTATCTCGATGCGCTCAAACTCTCCGACTACGCCTTGATTGACTACACCAACGCCAAGGGCGAGGTGGTCAATTTCTATTCCGCCTATTACGAATCCCAGCGCAAGGGGCAATCGGCCCATTCGCCCAAGTCCTGCCTGCCGGGCGGCGGCTGGGTGATGGAGCAGTTCGGGCAGCGCGCTGTCGAGGGCGTGACCATGGAAGGGGCGCCGCTGATGGTCAACCGCGTGGTGATTGCCCAGGGCCAGAGCCGGCAACTCGTCTACTATTGGTTTCAGCAGCGCGGCCGCGTGATCACCAACGAGTACCTGGTGAAGTGGTTCGTGTTCTGGGACGGCCTCACCAAGAACCGCTCGGACGGTGCGCTGGTGCGCCTGGTTGCGCCGCTACGGGAGGGCGAGGACGTTGCGCACGCGGATGAATTGATGCGTGACTTCGTGGCCAATGTGGCCGACCAGTTGCCGCGCTTCATTCCGAACTGAGACGACCGATGCTGTCCTTTTTTGCACTGATCGTCGCGATGTTCATCACGATGATGCTGATCCCGCCGCTCATGAAATCGGCGGAGCGGTTTTCTTTTGTCGACATGCCGGACGCGCGCAAGGTGCACACCGCCCCGGTGCCGCGCATCGGCGGCGTGGCCATGGTGGCGGGCGCGGTGACGCCCATATTGCTGTGGATGCACCCGGAGCAGGACGTGCGCGGCCTGCTCTACGGCATTTGCCTCATCTTGTTCTTCGGTGTGTGGGACGACCGCGCGGCGCTGGATTACCGCGTCAAGTTCGTTGGCCAGCTGCTGGCCATCTGCGTGGTGGTGTTCTACGGCGGGGTGGTGATTCGCTTCATCCCGTTCCACAGTTTCGAGCCCATCCCCGATTACGTGGCCTACCCGTTGACGGTCTTCGCGTTGCTCGGGGTGACAAATGCCATCAATCTCTCCGATGGCCTCGACGGGCTGGCGGCCGGCACCACGTTCCTGAGCGTCGGCATGATCAGCCTCATGGCCTACATGGTGCACGACTACGACATGTTCATGCTGGCCATGGCCTTGCTCGGCTGCATCATCGGCTTCCTGCGCTTCAACACCCATCCGGCGCAGATCTTCATGGGCGATGGCGGTAGCCAGTTCTTGGGCTTCGCCGCCGGTGTGCTGGTGATCCAGTTGACCCAGAAGTCCGGCACCATCTTGAGCCCGGCCATGCCGCTGTTGCTGCTGGGCTTGCCGCTCATCGATACCTTCCTGGTGATGGGGCAGCGCCTGGCGGAAGGCCGTTCACCCTTCCGCCCCGACAAGAACCATCTGCATCACAAGTTGATGGCGCTCGGCTTTGATCACTACGAGGCGGTGGTCGTCATCTATTCCTTGCAGACCACGCTGGTGACCCTGGCCTACTTGCTGCGATATCGCTCGGATCTCGCCAGCGTGGCCACGTTCCTCGCGGTGTTGGTGACCATCGGTGGGTTCTTCCCCTTGGCGCAGCGTTTGGGCTGGCGCGTGCATAGGGAACGCACGGCCACCGCGCCGTCGGCCATCACCCGATTCGCCGGCAGGTTGAAGAGCAGTGGCCTGTTGGGCACGGTGCCCGTGCTGATGGCGGCGATGTCGATTCCGGTCTACGCCTGCGTTGCCATCATGCTCACCGGGGAGTTTCCCAACGACGCGATGCTGACAGCCTATGTGCTCGCGGGCACCGGTGTGGCAATGCTGCTCCTGCGGCGCAACCATGCCAGTTACGCCTTGCTCGAACGCCTGCTGTTGTATGTGGCGGTGACCACGGTGGTGTTCTACTGGGGCCGGGTGCAGACCGAGTCGGTGTGGCTGCATCGCGCCGAGAATGTCTATTTCGGCGCGCTGGGCCTGGCGCTGATGACCGCGTACCGCTTCACGCGCAACCGGAATTTCAGCGTCACGCCAACCGACTTCCTGATCATCTTCATCGCCTTGGTGGTGCCGACGGTGTCGTCGTCGTTGTTTCCGCAGAACAACGTCACCGAGGTTGCAATCAAGGTGTTGATCCTGTTTTACGCAGTGGAGTTGATTGTCGCCCAGGCGGCCGGGCGGCTATGGCTGCTGCGAGTGACTGTTGCCGCCACCATGAGTTTGCTGGCATTGCGGGTGGGCATGGTGGCGTAGGGGGGAGTGTGGGTGTGCGAATGAATTCGCACCTACAAGAGAGGTTCCGACGGCTTGTAGGTGCGAATTTATTCGCACATTCCAATTCTTGGGCCCGATGGCCTGGCGCATTGAATCGGCATCCTCTGCGTTACTCTCCCGTATGAATGTCAGCCTGAAGGCTGACCCACAACAAGTCTTATCTCTCCTTGGTACGGGCCCGCGAGTTTGCGGTGCTTGCCGGGGCGCGCGCGAACGCGGGTATACTCCCTACAGTCCATGGGATCCTGTGTTCCGCGGGTTGGCCCCTATGCGAAATGGAGCTTGGTATGGAATTGACTGCAGTCCTCACGCCGTCCGAAGAGGGCGGATTCGTCGCCCTGAATCCTGAGACTGGAACTACAACCCAGGGTGACACAATCGAAGAGGCCCTTGCCAATCTTTCTGAGGCGACGGCCCTCTACCTTGAAGAATTTCCGCGCTCGATCAAAGGACACCCGCTGGTAACGATGATTTCTGTGCCGGAGCATGCCTAAGCTTCCTCGGATATCGGGAGCGGAGGCACTTCGGGCGTTCCAGAGGCTCGGCTTCGAAAAGGTCCGACAGCGGGGAAGCCACGTTATTGTGAGAAATGGCGCCCGCGGATGAGTTATTCCACTCCACGCGGAGTTGAAAACGGGAACATTGGCAGGCTTGCTCAGGCAAGCGGATGTGACCCCGGAAGCATTCTTGGCTGCGCTTTGAGAGATATGATTTCAATGCGCGATTGAAATCGCACCTACGAGAGAGTGTCAGCGCGGTTTGCCGAAGTGACTTAGGCCGGTTCGACGTGCAGTTTCACTCCAAGGGCTTTGGCTACTTTGAGGACGGTTGCGAAGGTCGGATTGCCGGTGCTGCTGAGACACTTCGTCCGAGTGGCTGTCAGCTCGTTCTTAAGTCCCCGCAAAGCCGCAAGAGTATGCCGTCCGGCGCGCTCACGGCGATCTCGACAATCTCATCGGCGCGCTGTTGAGTGGCGGCCACCGCGTAGATGCGTAGCTCATCGGCGTTGCCGGACGGGCGGATGTGCGCTACCTCGCCGTTGCTGAAATACATGCGCACGCCGTCGGTATGGTCGATGCGTTCGAGCGCCGTGAATCCATCTCGTGCCTGAAAGTAGCGCGCTGTGTGGGCAGCGATGTCTTGCTGAACGGTAAACGATTCGATGACTTGCTGGCTGACAGCGCGCGGGCACTCGCGCAACAAGCCCGCGCGGCTGTAGCGCGCCGGCAGGCGGCTGAACAAGGCATCCATGCTGCACTGGTGGTCGGCCATTTGTGCCAGCACGCTGAGTACCGGCAGGAACGCATCGCGCGTCGGCAACGCGGGCAGCGAGGCGTGGGCCAGGGTGAAGTCGGAGCCGGTCAGGAAGCCGCCGTTGGCTTCCCATCCGCAGATGCGGGTGGCGCCTAATCGATCCGCCTCGATCATGCCGGCGATGACGTAGGGTGAGCCTATGCGGGTCTTGGGCGCCAGCACGGGGGCGAGCGCACTGGTGTCGATGGCATCGTTGCAACTGATGGGCACCACCACGGCATCCGGCTTCAAGTGCAGGGCGACAACCATGCCCACCCGATCGCCGGGATGGAACCTGGCCAGGCAATGGCCGTCTTCCTGATAGCTGAGCCCGACCAGCAGCGGTCGATCCGAATCACCGTCGGTCGAGACTACGGCGTGGTAGCGCGCGCCGTTGATGCTGGCGCGCTGGGCCAGGCTGCGAATGTTTGCGAGGGTCTCGGCGTCGATGGCCTCGGTGTCTATGGGGACAAACGTCTCGCTACGGCCGATGGGCATCGCTTCCGCGCCGAGCGCGTGCAGCGCTTCCACCAATAGATCTCGACCGACGGCCGAGTGCTGATAGACCAGCACTCGCAGACCGCCGAGGGCGTTGGGGCCGAAGAAGTCCGAGTAGCGTGCCAGGTATTCCTGTCGGGCCAATGGCTGCGGTGGCTGGCATGGGCGGCTGCCGGACTTGAAGCGACCGTCGACGCCGAAGAGGGAGTCCGCCGTTGATTGGCCATAGATGCGGGCTCGCCAGCGCTCAACGTATTCCCCGATCGGCGCTTCGTCCGTCTTCAGCAACTCACCCTTGGCGCTGTTGGTCTTGTAGCCGTTGCGATGAAAGGGAATGTGGCTGCCCGTCACCATCATGCTGCCGAGACCGCGGGCCATGGCGTAGGCGCAGAGGGCAGGGGTGGGGATTTCGCCCAGGTTCAACGGTCTCATGCCCGCATCGACGACGGCCTGCTCGATGGCTTGCGCCAGCTCGCCGCGCCCGCCTTGCTCGGCGACATAGCGTGTGGAGCTCGGGCGCAGGTCGTGCGCGTAACAAAAGGCATCGCCGGGCACGATGCCGCCTTGCTCGCGCGGCAGGTGCTGCAGGTATTCGAGTTCGGCGCGGGCGTTGATGTAGATCTCGAGCTGGGTGAGGTCCAGCACATCGCCCCGTCGCCCGCTGGTGCCGAACTGGAGTGCGCGTGGGGTGTGGTCGAGTGCTTGTGCCAGGGTGAGGGGCGATGGGGTATCGGGCAGGGACATGGTCGCAGGCATGATCTGTAATGGACCGGATTATAGGGGCGGAGAGCGGCATGGCAGGTGGGATGCAGGTGGCAGAATCAGGACGAGGGCCGGGCATGTACCTCGTCTTTGTTGATTGTGCGAATGCATGCGCACCGACAGGGGCCGAGCAAGAATCCGCCCGGCTTGGGAGCAATTCCCGCCGTGAAACGCGAACTCTTCGAGAATTTTCAAAAACCCATGTGTAAAATGCCGCTCCGCACAATGCGCAAACTCGGACCTGCCATGAAAACATTCAACCGCTTTCTCGTCGTTGCCCTGATTGCATTGCTGGCCGCCTGCGGAGGCGCGGCGGATCGCAAGACGGTCTACATGAACAAGGGCCATGAACTGTTCAAGGCCGAGAATTACGAGAAAGCGCGGGTTGAATTCCAGAACGCGCTGCAGATAGACCCCAAGGACATCGAGGCCCGTTTCGCGCTGGCCGAGACCATGGAGAAGCTCGAGAACTGGCAGGGGGCGGCCGGCCACTACCTGGCCATCCTCGGCGAGAAGCCGGACCATCGCGGCGCGCTGCTCAACATGGGGCGGCTGTTCCTGCTCAGCAACAATGACGAGAAGGCCAAGGAAAACGCCGAAAAGATGCTGGCGACCAAGGCCGATGACGTTGACGGCCTGACCCTGCTGGCGGCGGTCAAGGCCAAGGCCAAGGACATGCCCGGCGCGCGCGAACTGGCCGACAAGGCCATCAAGGCCGAGCCGAACAACCCCGAGGCGGCGTCCCTGCTGGCCTCGCTGCTGCTGGCCGAGGGCAAGACCGAAGAGAGCATCAAGACCCTCAAGGATGCCGCGGCCGCCAATGCCGACGAGGTCGCGCTCCGGATCAACCTGGCGCGGGTCTACGCCCAGACCGGCAAGACCGACGAGGCCGTGGCGGCCTTCGGCGAAGTGGTCAAGCAGAAGCCGAAAGTGCTCGCCTATCGCACCGGCTATGCGCGCTTCCTGGTCGCGCTCAAGCGCCAGGACGACGCCGAGGCCGCCATGCAGGCCGCCATCAAGGATTTCCCGGAAGACATCGCGGCCAAGCTTTCCTATATCGAGTTCCTGTCCAGCGTGCGTGGCGTGGACAAGGCCGTCGATGCCTTGAAGGGCATGATTGATCAAGACCCCAAGGAGAACCGCCTGCAGTTCGCGCTCGGCAAGATTTATGAAGCGACCAACAAGATGGACGATGCCGCCAAGGTCTACGAGACCGTGATCGGCAATCTCAAGGAAGGCCCGGAACTGCTGCAGGCCAAGAGCCGCCTGGCGGTGGTGAAGGCGCGGCAGAACGACCTGGCCGGCGCGCGTACCCTGGTGGACGAAGTGCTGGCGGACAATCCGCGTGACGGCGATGCCCTGAGCCTGCGCGGCACCTTGCACCTCAATGACGGCGACGCCGCCGGCGCCATCGCCGACCTGCGTACCGTCATCCACGACACCCCGAGCAATGTCGGCGCGGTGCGCCTGCTGGCCCGCGCGCACCTGACCAACAAGGAAAAGGAGCTCGCACTGGATGTCTTGAAGCAGGGCATCGCCGCCAACCCCAACGCCGGCGTGCTGGGCCTGGAACTCGCCAACCTCGAAGCCGCCAACGGCAAGCTGGACGATGCGCTGGCGGTGCTCGACGACGTCCTGAAGAAGAACGCGAAGGACATCAACGCGCTCGAAGGCAAGTACAAGATCTTCGTCTATCGCAAGGACTGGCCGGCGGCGCTGGCCGTGACCGACCAGATCAAGAACATCGCGCCGGACTCGGTGAAGGGCTACCACTTCGCCGGTCTCGTGCAGCAGGCCAAGGGCGACCTGCAAGCCAGCGTCGGCGAATTCCAGTCCGCCCTCGACCACGCGCCGGACGCCATCGAGCCGCTGTCGCAGCTGGTGAAGAGCTATCTCGCCTTGAAGCAGCAGGACCAGGCCGTGGCCAAGCTGCGCGAAGTGATCGGCAAGCATCCCAAGCACTTCGTGGCGCACAACCTGCTGGGTGAGCTCAGCCTTGCCGACAAGAAGTTCGACGCCGCGGCGGCCGAGTTCAAGACCGCCATCGAGCAGAACCCCAAATGGCCCATTCCGTATCGCAACCTGGCGTCGGCCTACATTGCCAGCAAGCGCAGCGACGACGCGGTGGCCATCTTGAAGGAAGGCATCGAGAAGACCGGCGGTCAGCCGCTGCTGGTGACGGGCCTCGCGTCCTATCTCGAGGAAACCGGCCAGCTCGATTCGGCCATCGAACAGTACGAGCAGGCGCTGAAGGCCAAGCCTGATTCACAGCTCGCCATGAACAACCTCGCCATGCTGCTGATCGAATATCGCAAGGACGAAGCAAGCTTCAAGCGCGCGCGCGAACTCGTCACGCCGCTGCGCAACACCAACCAGCCGGCCTTCATCGACACCGTCGGCTGGGTGGAATACAAGCTCGGCGAATATGAGCAGGCGGTCAATTTCCTGGAGAAAGCCGTTGAAGCCGCGCCCGACGCCGGCCTGATGCATTACCACCTCGGCATGGCCTACCTCGCCAAGGGCAACAAGGTCGGCGCCCGCGAACACCTCGCCAAGGCCGTCGACAGCAACCAACCCTTCAAGGGCCTGGACGAGGCGAAGAAAGCCTTGTCGGAATTGGGCGACAAGGGCTGAGCTGGGCTTGTGGGTCAGACTTCAGTCTGACAATAGAAGCAGGGCCGCGCATCGTCAGGCTGAAGTCTGACCCACAGTTGCGCTGATTGTGGGGGGGGCGGCCTATTGTGGGTCGGGCTTCAGCCCTGACATTCGCACCAACGAATTCGCTCCCGTCCGGCGCGCCATTCCCGCCGCCGCCACGGCTTCCTCTCAAAGAACCATGCGATACTTCGCGCCTTCATGGCGTGTGACGGGTGCGGTGCGTGGAAGCCGTCTTGCAAAACGTGCTGGTCTTCCTGATCGCGGCGGTGGCGGTGGTGCCACTGGCCAAACGCCTGCGCCTGGGCGCGGTGCTCGGCTACCTGCTGGCGGGGCTGGTCATCGGGCCTTTCGGTTTGCGGCTCATCCTCGATGCCGAGGTCATTCTGCATTTCGCCGAGTTCGGCGTGGTGCTGCTGCTGTTCCTGATCGGTCTCGAACTCAATCCGCGCCGGCTGTGGGACATGCGTCGCGCCATCGTCGGCGCGGGCCTGTCGCAACTGGCGATGACCGCCGTGCCGCTGCTGGCGCTCGCGGTGCTGATGGGCATGGCGGCCGGCACGGCGGGCGTCATCGGCTACGTGCTGGCCTTGTCGTCCACGCCTTTCGCCATGCAGATCTTGGAGGAGCGCCGCTGGACCGACACACCGACCGGCAAGACCGCGTTTTCCATCCTGCTGTTCCAGGACATCGCCGTCATCCCCTTGCTGGCGGTGCTGCCGCTGTTGGCCGGCGGCGGCAGCGAACTCGGCGGCGAGGCGATGTGGATTGCCATCGGCCGCGCGGTGCTGATCCTGGCCGCCATCCTGGTGCTTGGCCCGCGCCTTGCGCGGCCGGTGTTCCGCCTGGTGGCCGCCACCGGCTCACGTGAACTCTTCACCGCGCTGTCGCTGCTGATCGTGATCGCCATGGCCTTGCTGGTCAGCGCGGCGGGCATGTCGATGGCGATGGGCGCCTTCATCGGCGGCGTGCTGCTCGCCGAATCGGAATATCGCCACGAGCTCGAAATCGATCTCGAGCCCTTCAAGGGGCTGCTCATGGGGCTGTTCTTCATGGCGGTCGGCATGGCCATCGACGTGCGGCTGTTCCTGGCCACGCCCTTCGCCCTCATCGGCGGCACGCTGGTGGTGATGACGGTCAAGTTCGCGGTGCTGTTCAGCCTCGCGCGCCTGCTCGGCCTGCGCCATCACCAGCCCTGGCAACTGGCGGCGCTCTTGTGCCAGGGCGGCGAATTCGGCTTCGTGGTGTTTTCGGCCGCGGCCGGCGCCAAGGTCATGAGCCAGGAACTCGCGGACCGCCTGACCACGGTGATCGTGTTGTCGATGGTGCTGACGCCCGTGGTGCTGGGCCTCGTCGAGCGCTTCATCGAACGACTCTACGCGCGCCGTCCGCAGCGCGAGGCCGACCCCATCGCCGACCCCAGCCTGCCGGTGTTGATCGCGGGCTTCGGCCGCTTCGGGCAGATAGTCGCACGCCTCTTGAATGCCAACGGCATCGGCACCACCGTCATCGAGCAGGACCCGGACCAGATCGAACTGCTGCGCCGTTTCGGCCACGTGGTGCATTACGGCGACGCCACCCGTCTCGACCTGCTGCGCGCGGCCGGCGCGGCCCGCGCGCGGCTGCTGATCGTGGCGCTGGACAATCCCGAAGCGACCCTGCGCGTAGTGGATCTCGCACGCGAACACTTTCCCGCGCTGCCGCTGATCGTGCGCGTGCGCAACCGCACGCAGGCCTACGAGATGCTGGAACGCGGCATCGACGGTTTCGAGCGCGAGACTTTCGGCGGCGCCATGAACGTCGGCGTGAAGGCGCTGCGGGCGCTGGGTTTCGACGCGGCCCGCGCGCGCCATGCGGGCGAGCTGTTCATCGAGCACGACGAAACCACGCTGCGCGAACTGCACGCCGTGCGCGGCGATCAGAAACAGCTGCTGTCGATGGTGGCGGCGGCGCGCGGCGACCTCGAACGCCTGATGCAGGCCGAAGAGGGCGCCGGCGTGCCCTCGGCCGGCATGACGCCTTCTGACTGACGGGCTGGGCGGCAAGATGGATTCAACGCGCGCGAGTACGCGCCTGGTCATGGTCCTGCTGCTGCTGGCGGCAGGGCTCATCGGCCTGCGCGGCATGGCGTCGCTGCCGCCCGACGAGCACGAGATCCTGGTGCTGCGTACCGCCCACGAAATGCATGCGCGCGGCGACTGGATAGTGCCGTATTTCAACGACGAGCCGCGTCTCAAGAAGCCGCCCCTGAGTTACTGGCTGACGGGGCTGGCGGCGGCGCTGAGCGGCGCCGACGGCCAGGTGGTGGCTTGGCATGGCCGGCTGCCGTCGTGGCTGGCGGGCCTGGCGATGCTGGCCATGCTGCTCAGCCTCGGCCGACGTTTCTACGGCGAACGCGCGGCCCTTTACGCCGCCGCGATGTTCGTCGGCTCGGTGGGATTCTTCACCTACAGCCACGACGGCCGACCGGATTTTCTCTACGCCGCGCTGTGTACCGCGGGCTGGATGACGGGCGCGCTGGCCCTGGTCGAGGGCGAGGGCCGGCGCACGCGGCCTATCGTTCTCATGTGGCTGGCCTTTGCCTTGGCGACCTTGGCCAAGGGGCCGCACATTCCCTTCATGCTGCTGGTGGCGATGGCGATCTATTGCCTGACGCGCCAGCCGCGCATGTCGCCGGGCGTGCTGCGGCCGCTGCTCGGCGTGGTGCTGGTGGCGATCGTCACGCTGCCGTGGTGGTTGGCCTTGCACGCGCGCATCGACCCGACCGCGGTGCGCGGCTCGCAGCTCGCCGGGCGCCTGCTGGTGCCGCGCATGAACCACCTGTTCAATGGCTATTACCTGTATCGCCCCCTGCAGTTGCTGTTGCCGTGGGTGCCGCTGGCGCCGCTGGCGTGGTGGGCGGCGCTGCGACGCGGCCACGCCGCGCGGCCCTTCACGGTGTATCTCGTGTTCGCGGCGGGCGCGGTCGCTTTCGGCTTGAGCCTCGGCGTGCAACAGCGCTTCTTCTACATGTTGCCGGTGATGCCGGCGCTGTGCCTGCTGGCCGGTCACGGCCTCGCCCGACTCGACGAAGAGCAGCCGCGTGTGGCGCGCGCGCTGACCCTGGTGCAGGCCTTGATGGTGGCGGGCGGCGCGGCCTGGCTGTGCTGGGCCGAGCACGAGCTCACCTACCTGCTGCTGATATTGGCGGTCGCGCTCGGAGTCGCCATGCTCGCGGCGCGGTCCTTCGCATCCCGGACCGTTGGCGCGGTGCTCGCCGTGCTGGTGCTGACCACCGGCATCTTCGCGCGCCATGCCGATGGCCACGTGCTGTGGAGCGTCGCGCGCTTTCATCGGCATGCACTGGCGGCGGAGACCGCGCGCCAGGTCGGCGCCCACCAGCCGCTGTTCAGTTACGCGCTGACGCCCGTGCTCTACATCCAGGTCACCGGCCGCGCCATTCCCGAGTTCCAGACCGTCAATGCCCTCGAGCGCGCCATGGACGCGCGCCAGCTGCGCGAAGCGTGGGTGCTGGCGCCGGTGAAGCGCCGCGCCGAGCTCGCACAACGCTTTACGCTGCGCGAGCTTGCCATCATGCCCAGGAAGGCCAACGATAGGGCCGGACTTTTCCTCATCTCCCGCCAACGCCAGTAAAGACCATCGACATGCTTGAGAACCTCTTCCAGAACAACGCCACCTGGGCCAGTGAGCGCATCAAATCCGACCCGGAATTCTTCCGCCGCCTGGCGCGCCAGCAGGCCCCGGAATACCTGTGGATTGGCTGCAGCGACAGCCGCGTGCCGGCCAACGAGATCATCGGCCTCGACCCGGGCGAGGTGTTCGTGCACCGCAACGTCGCCAACCTCGTCATCCACTCGGACATGAACTGCTTCTCGGTGCTGCAGTTCGCGGTGGAGGTGCTGAAGGTGCGTCACATCATCGTGTGCGGGCACTACGGGTGCGGCGGTGTGCGTACCGCCCTCGATGACGTGTCCCATGGCGTCATCTCCAACTGGCTGCGCCCCATACGCGAAATCGCCGACCTGCGCGCCGACGAGCTGGCGCAGACCGAGTCGCGCAGCGAATTCGAAGACAAGCTTTGTGAGTTCAACGTGCAGCGCCAGGTCGATAATGTCAGCAACTCGACCGTCGTCACGGACGCCTGGCGACGTGGCCAGGAGGTGACCATTCACGGCTGGGTCTACGGTCTGAAGGACGGTCTGCTGCGTGACTTGCGCGTCAGCAGGAGCGGTTGAGAGCGGGCGCCGCATCTAATTCGATTGATTAAACAATGAATTCAATTCATTGTTTTTAAATGATATAGAGGCTTCGGTTGAAGTGATTTCGAGAGAATGCGGCAAGCCATTGAATCAATGACGGTCGAATCCCTGTTTCGGTCGTGTTTTCAGAAATAATTAGAAGTTATTGTTTATCAAAAACAGATAGATGAGATCCATATCTAACGTAATTAATTGAACAAGCCGCCCGACCCATGTCGGGCCCGAGGGGAGTCCATGAAAGCAGCTGATCTCGACCTTTGTTATCTCAGCGCCACCGAGGCGCTCGGTCGTTTCGCCGATCGCAGCCTGTCGCCGGTAGAACTGTGCCAGGCCTTGATAGCGCGCAACCAGGCGGTCAATCCCGCGCTCAACGCCTTGACCGACACGTTCTTCGACGAAGCCCTTACCGAGGCCCGCGCCGCGGAGAAGCGCTACGCCAATCCCAAGAGTGCGCGCCGACGCCCGCTCGAAGGTCTGACGGTCGCCATCAAGGACTTCCACTCGGTGAAGGGCCGTCTCACCACCTACGGCTCCAAGGCTTACGCCAACTTCAAACCGGATAACACCGCGCCCACCGTCGAGCGTTTGCTGAAGGCCGGCGGCATCCTGTTCTCGCGCACCACCACCCCGGAGTTCGCCCACGCCGGCATCACCAAGAGCCCCCTGTGGGGGGTGACGCGCAATCCCTGGAACACCGACTGCACGCCGGGCGGCTCGTCGGGCGGCGCGGCGGCGGCAATCGCTGCCGGCATGGCAACGCTGGCCGACGGTACCGACGGCGGCGGTTCGTGTCGCATCCCGGCCGCTTTCAGCGGCGTGGTCGGCTACAAGCCGCCTTTCGGCCGCAACCCGCTCGACCGCGAACACCCGCTGGAAAACCTTCTGCACTACGGGCCCATCACGCGCTCGGTGGCGGATGCCGCGCTGATGCAGAACGTGATGTCGGGCCAGCACGTGGCGGACCAGTGCTCGCTGCGCGAGAAACTGGTGCTGCCGACCGACTTCGAGGGCGTTCGCGGCATGAAGATCGCCTTTTCCCTCGACCTCGATTATTTCCAGGTCGCGCCCGACGTGCGCAACAACACGCTCGAGACCGTGCGCGCACTGAAGCGCCTGGGCGCCAAGGTCGAGGAGGTGACCTTGGGCTGGAACTACGGCGTGATGGACGCGTGGATGACACGCTGGGAAGGCATATTCTCCGACATCGCCGGCCACCTGCTGCCGCGCTGGCGCTACGAAATGACGCCGCTGTGCGTGAAGCTGGTGGAAAACGGCCTCGCGCACAACGCGGCGCGCTTCTATCACACCAACGTCACGCGCGGTGAGATGTTCAAGGGCCTGGGCGCGGTGCTGGAACGCTACGACGCGCTGGTGTGCCCGACGCTCGCGGTGTCCAGCCTGCCGGCGGATCACGACGACGGCGGCCCGGACATGCTCATCAACGGCAAGGCCGTGCCGGCCTATCTCGGCTGGGCCATGACCTATCCCTTCAACCTCATGGCCTGGTGCCCGGTGATGAGCGTGCCGAGCGGCTTCGGTGACGGCGACATGCCGACCGCCGTGCAGGTGGTGGGACGCACCTTCGACGACCCGACGGTGTTCCGCATCGCCACGGCGCTGGAAAAGGCCCGGCCTTGGCGCGGGCGGCGGCCGGCGATTTGAGGCGCACGGCGCGCGGCGGCGGCTTGCATGCGGCCGCGCCAGCCGTGAACATGCCGGCCGGCGCCCTCGGGGCGCCCATCGCCCTTGCCTGCGAGAGCCCATGAGCGTCACTTCGTCCAGTTTCGATCAGATCAACGCCCGTTTCCGCGGCGTCATCGACGCGGCGGTGGACGGCATCATCCTCATCGACGAGGCCGGCATCATCGAGACCTTCAACCCGGCGGCCGAACGCATCTTCGGCTGGACGGCCGACGAGGTCATCGGGCACAACGTCTCGACCTTGATGCCCGAGCCGGACTCCAGCCGACACGACGGCTACATCAAGCGCTACCTGGGCGGCGACGCGCCGAAGATCATCGGCATCGGTCGCGAGGTGGTCGGTCGCCGCCGCAACGGTCAGCTGTTCCCGATGGAGCTCGCGGTCGGCGAGCTGCACGATCTGACCCCGCGTCATTTCGTCGGCATGGTGCGCGACATTTCCCAACGCCGCGCCATGGAGCAGGCGCTGGCGGCGCGCGAGCAGGAACTCCGGCTGATGTTCGATGGCGCGCCCATCGGCATGTTCACCGCCGGTCTCGACGGCAGTTTCAACGAGGTCAACCCGGCGCTGGTGCGCATGCTCGGCTACGGCGCGCCGGAGCTGCTCAAGATGCGCTGCCTGGACTTGACCCTGGAGGCTGACCGCCCGGCACTGGAGCGCGCCTACCGGGGACTGGTGAGCGGCATACGCTCGTCGTTCAACCGCCTGCTGCGCTGGCAGCGCAACGACGGCGAACTGTTGTCGGTGGAGCTGCACGCGGCGGTGGCGGGCGGCAGCATGAGCGCCGGATTCATCATCGGCCAGGTCATCGACCACAGCGAGCGGGTGCGCTCGGAACTCGAATCACGCGAGGCCCGCGAGCGCCTGGCCCACGTCGGGCGGGTGACGACGCTCGGCGAGATGGCCTCGGCCATCGCCCACGAAATCAACCAGCCGCTGACCGCCATCTCGTCCTATTCCCAGGCCTGCATCCGCTTGATGAACCAGGGCAATGCCGACCAGCAACTGCTGCTGGAGTCATTGCAGGCGATCGCGGCCCAGGCCCTGCGCGCCGGCGACGTGGTGCGGCGTATCCGCGGTTTCGTCGGTCACCGCGACGGCGGCCGCGAGAGCGTGGCGCTGAACGACGTCATCGCCAGCGTGCTGGAATTGGCGGCCATCGACGCCGCCGCCAACCAGGCGCAGATCACCACCGAGCTCAAGGCCGACCTGCCGGCGGTGCTGGTCGACCCGGTGCAGATCCAGCAGGTGTGCCTGAATCTCATCCGCAACGCCATCGACGAAATGATGGACCTGCCGGAGGCCTCGCGGGTGCTTAACATCGAAACGCGGCTCGGCGAGGAGGGCGTGGAGGCGGTATTTACCGACGTCGGGCCGGGCGTGGCGCCGGCCATGCGTGAGCGCCTGTTCCAGCCGTTCCAGACCACCAAGGTCGAAGGCATGGGCATGGGCCTGTCGATCAGCCATTCGATCATTTCCGCCCACGGCGGCAGCCTGCGATACTCCGATGCGCCGCAGGGCGGCGCGCGCTTCACCATCACCCTACCCGTGGCTCTGAGTTCCGTATGACAACGCTAGAACAAACGGTTTTCGTGGTCGACGACGACGTCGCGGTGCGCACTTCCCTGGCGCTCTTGATCCGTTCCATGGGCCTGACCGTCGAGGCTTTCGAGTCGGCCCATGCCTTCCTGTCGGTGTGTGACCCGGAGCGTTCGGGCTGCCTGGTGCTGGACATCCGCATGCCGGGCATGAGCGGGCTGGAAATGCAGGAAGAGCTGCAGCGCCGCGCCATCGGCCTGCCGGTGATCTTCATCACCGGCCACGGCGACGTGTCGATGGCGGTGCGCGCGATGAAGCTCGGCGCCGTCGATTTCATCGAAAAGCCGTTCAACGACCAGCACCTCCTGGACCGCATCAACCAGGCCCTGGAGGTCGACCGCACCGCGCGCGCGGCGCGCGCCGAACGGGCCACGCTAGCCTCGCGCATCGATCTTTTGTCGCCGCGCGAGCGCGAAGTGATGGAGCGCATCGTCGCCGGCCAGGCCAACAAGGTCATCGCCATCGAACTCGGGCTGTCCGAGCGCACCGTCGAAATCCATCGCGCCAAGGTCATGACCAAGACCGGCGCACGCTCCCTGGCGGAACTGGTGACAATGGTGAATCGGGCGGGGTGACTCGCTTTGCCCTTGTGGGTCCGACTTCAGTCGGACATTCGTTGCCCACGACCGCGGCCCGCGCTGCGGGCCGTCAGACTGAAGTCTGACCCACGGGGTCATGACCAAGACCGGCGCCCGCTCCCTGGCGGAGCTGGTGACGATGGTGAACAGGGCGGGGTGACTCGCTTTGCCCTTGTGGGTCCGACTTCAGTCGGACATTCGTTGCCCACGACCGCGGCCCGCGCTGCGGGCCGTCAGACTGAAGTCTGACCCACGGGGTCATGACCAAGCCGGCGGCTCCTGGCGGACTGGTGACGATGGTGAACGGGCGGGGGACTCGCTTTGCCCTTGGGGTCCGACTTCAGTCGGACATTCGTTGCCGACGGGCCCCGGGGCCGTCAGCGAAGTCTGACCCACGGGGTCGACCAAGCGCGGACGGGGGGCTGCCCTTGGGTCCGACTAGTGCGGGCCGTCAGACTGAAGTCTGACCCACGGGGTCATGACCAAGACCGGCGCCCGCTCCCTGGCGGAGCTGGTGACGATGGTGAACCGGGCGGGGTGACTCGCTTTGCCCTTGTGGGTCCGACTTCAGTCGGACATTCGTTGCCCACGACCGCGGCCCACTCCGCGGGCCGTCAGACTGAAGTCTGACCCACAAGGTCATGACCAAGACCGGCGCGCGCTCCCTGGCGGAGCTGGTGACGATGGTGAATCGGGCGGGCTGACTCGCTTGGCCCTTGTGGGTCCGACTTCAGTCGGACATTCGTTGCCCAGGACCGCGGCCCACTCCGCGGGCCGTCAGACTGAAGTCTGACCCACGGGGAATCTGCGCCGCTACGTAGTTCCCGAAGGCCTTTACGCGTAACCGCGAATTTCCGCAGGGCGGCGGCCTGCCTATAAATGCCCCATACGATTATTCACATGTCTGGGGACCTGAAATGCGCAGCAACGTGTTCGATTTTCCGAAACTCGCGGTGTCCTGTGGCGAGTGCCAGTGGTCGCGTTCCTGCGTGGCCCATGGCTTCGCGGTGGCCGGCGCGGGCGAAGAGGGCCCGGGGCTGCGCTGCTCGGCGCCGCTGAAGCGCAATACCCACGTCTTCCAGCAGGGCGAGCCGCTGGAGTTCCTGTACATCCTGCGCTCGGGTTCGGCCAAGTCCTATTTCGACAACGCCGACGGCCTCGAGCAGATCGTGGCCTTCCATTACCCGGGGGACCTCCTGGGCTTCGACGCGGTGGCCAACGGCCATCACCAGACCGCGGTCATCGCGCTGGAAACCGCGTCCCTGTGCCGCATTCCCTTCAGCTCCATCGAGACCGTCGCGTCGCGCACGCCCAAGCTGTGGGCCGAAGTGATGCGTTCGGCGGCGCGCCAGATGATGGAAAAGAACAACCACGCGCTGCTGCTCGGCCAGAAGTCCGCGCAGGCGCGCTTCGCCAGCCTCCTGCTGTATCTCTCCAACCGATTCGCGGCACGTGGCTGCTCGCGCACCGAGTTCAACTTGAGCATGCCGCGCCAGGACATCGCCAACTACCTGTCGTTGGCGGTGGAAACCGTCAGCCGCCTGTTCGGCGACCTGCAGATCCAGGGCATCATCTCCGTCGACCGTCGCTACGTGCGCATCCTGTCGCTGGAGAAGCTGCGCGCGATTGCCGGTGAGTCGGCCAACGCGGCGGCCCGTCTCGGCTCGCTGTAAAGCGTCAAGCATGGCCGCTATGCGAGCAGACCACGCCGGGGCGCGCCAAGCCGCGCCCAGCGTACTGGTGGTGAACCAGGATCCGGTCGCGCGCAATCGTATCGTGGCGGTGTTGGCCGCCGCCCAGTTCGACGTCAGCGCCTGTGCCAGTGCCGCCGAGGCCCTGGCCCTGCTGCGCATCGCACCTCGCAACGCCATGGTCGTCGATGCATCCCTCGAGGGGGGCAGCAGCGTCGACCTGCTGCACGCCTGCGTGGCGGCCGGTATCGCACCCACCACCATCATGACCACCGCGCGCGGCGAGATTGAATCCGCCGTCGAGGCGCTGCGCGAGGGCTTCAGCGACTACGTCGCCGAACCCTACGACAACCGCCTGACAGAGGCGCTGCTCAGCGCCCTGGCGTCGACGTCCGACACCCCCAGCACGTTCAAGCGCAGCGCTTAGCGCATTGTGGGGGCCGGGGCCCGATGCGTGAGGGGGGGCGGGGGGGGGGGGGGCTGGCGCCGCGCGCGGCGTGGGGGGAGGGGGGGAAGACCCAGGCGGGGCGGGCCGCCCCGGGCGGGGGCACGGCGGGGGGGGGGGGGGGGGGGGGGGGGGGGGGGGGGGGGGGGGCGCCCCGGCGCGGGGCGGGGGGGGGGGGGGGGCGGGGGGGGGGGGGGGGGGGGGAGGGACTTCAATCTGACTGACGATGCTTCAGGTGGTGGCGGGGCAAGTCAGGCTGAAGCCTGACCCGCAGAATTTCCTGGAGACTTCGTGCGATACCCTTGGCAGTCTCGACCGCATTGTGGGTCGGACTTCAGTCTGACTGACGATGCTTCAGGCGATGGCGGCGCAAGTCAGGCTGAAGCCTGACCCACAAATCTCGCCTACGGCCGTAACTCGCCCTTGGCATCCACGCTCACGCGTTTCACCACGCGCCAGGTGGCGGTCGAGGCATCCACGTACCAAGGACCGGCTTCGAGCTTGCCGACCTTGCCGACATAGACGCCGTTGCCGGCGTGGGTCATGGGCAGCTTGCGGTCGACGTCGTCGCGCGTGGCGTGGTTGAGCGTGAGGTCGATGAGGTCGGGGAAGGCGAAGCCCGGGTTGGCGCTGAAGCGCAGGGTCAGCGCGCCGTCGCCGGACAGCTCCGGGACAAGGGCGAGGCCGGCGGCCTTGGCGCGGTCTTCGCGCACCAGCACCTTGTTGATCTCGAGACCTTGCTTGTAATAGTCGTCCACCACCAGCGTGTCCGAGCCTTTCATGGCGATGACCAGCGTCACGAAGGACGCCACCACCACCACCGCCGGCAGGCCGAACACCAGCCACGCGATGGGTTCCTGGTGCCAGCGCGCGGCGACGCGCGGCGGGGTGCGGGTAACGGTGCTGTCGTTCATGGCCTTGGCCCCAGGAATTTGGCGTTGTGGGTGAAATTGAGCGCGGCGTCGTCGGCCGCGGTCAGGGTGAAATGCACGGTGGTGCTGACCGCCTCGAGGTTCTCTTCCTGCGCACGCAGGATGACCGGCACATCGAGCACGCCACCGGCAGGCACCGACACGGCGCCGTTCGCCATCGACAGTTCCAGGCCTTCGATGCCGGTGGCCGTGACGTGGAATTCGCGGGCGTGGTCGGCGAGGTTCAAGACTTTCAAGGTGTAGACGTTTTCGATCTTGCCGGCGCGCTCACGGTAGAGCTGGTTGCGGTCACGGATGACGTCGAGGCCGAGCGGTGAGCGCGACAACAACAGGTACATGAACAACAGGCCCACCGCGCCCAACAGGCCGCTGTAGACCAGCACGCGCGCGCGGATCACGCGGCTCGGCTTGCCGTCCAGCGCGTTCTGGGTGGTGTAGCGGATGAGATTGGGCGCGTAATCCATCTTCTTCATCACGTCATTGCACACGTCGACGCAGGCCGAGCAGCCGATGCACTCGTACTGCAGGCCGTTGCGGATGTCGATGCCGGTCGGGCACACCTGCACGCACATCGTGCAGTTGATGCAGTCGCCGAGCCCGCGCGCCTTGGGATCGGAGCCGGCCTTGCGCGAGCCGCGCGGGTCGCCGCGTTCCTTGTCGTAGGAGATGATGAGGGTGTCCTTGTCGAACATCGCACTCTGGAAGCGCGCATAGGGGCACATGTACTTGCACACCTGTTCGCGCAGGAAGCCGGCGTTGCCGTAGGTGGCCAGGGCATAGAAACCCATCCAGAACGCTTCCCACGGGCCAACGGTGAAAGTCGCCATTTCGTGACCGAGCTTGGCGGCGGGCGTGAAGAAACACACGAAGGTGAAACCGGTCCAGGCGGCGAAGCTCACCCACAGCAGCTGCTTGGTGGCCTTGATGCGCAGCTTGCGCGCGCTCCAGGGCGCCTGGTCGAGCTTCATCTGTTGCTGGCGCGTGCCTTCCACCAGCCGTTCCATCCACAGGAAGACTTCCGTCCACACTGTCTGCGGACAGGCATAGCCACACCACAGGCGGCCGGCGAGGGCGGTGAACAGGAACAGCGACAGCGCGCTCATCATGAGCAGCAGGGTCAGCAGCAGGAAGTCTTGCGGCCAGAAGGTCAGGCCAAAGACATAGAACTTGCGGGCGGGCAGGTCGAACAACACCGCCTGGCGACCGTCCCACGACAGCCAGGGCAGGCCGTAAAACAGGCCGAGCAGCACGAACACCGCCGTGGTGCGCAGCGCGGCGAACGTGCCGTGCACTTCGCGCGGATAGATTTTCTGGCGCTTTTCGTACAGCGCCTGTTCGACGTTGGCCGGCGTGGCCGGCGCGGAAAGATCGGGAGTCGGTTCAGTCATCAGCATGGGGAGTCTCGGTGACGGACTCCGATGAGGGGGGGTAGGTGAATGCCACCGCCAGTACACCGGAGGCCGCGGTCAAAAGCCAGAACAAAAAGAATCCAATCGTGTAGGCGCCGGTTCGACTGACCTCCGGGAATGTCACGCAGAAGCGCAGTTCCTCGGGATCGATGGCGCTGAAAAATACCCCTGTCGCAACGGCGGCAAGCAGGAAGGACAACCACAGTACGGCACCAAAGCGTGCGGGTACGGGCATCCAGCGGGTCGGCACAAAGACTGACAGCATGTTTGGACTCGGATGTTGGCGCTTGAAGCGGCTTACATTACATCTTCGCGGTGCGTCGTGCTCGTCGTGGATGGCGTCCGTCCTGTCCATCGCCCATCTGTCGCGAGGTCGTGCGCGGACTGGCGGCCATCCCTTGTCAGCCGCCCAGCCATGCCGGGCTCCGACCCGGCATGACCAAGCTGCGTCGCCTTACTTGGCCGGCGCGTTGCCCTTGGTGAAGCTGTACACGTAGGCCGCCAGCAGGTGCACCTTGGCATCGCCGAGGAACTCCTTGTGTGCCGGCATACGGCCATTGCGTCCCTTCTCGATGGACTCGACGATGCGCTCGCGCGAGCCGCCGTACAGCCAGATGTCGTCGGCGAGATTGGGCGCGCCCATCGCGACATTGCCCTTGCCGTCCGGCCCGTGACAGGCCACGCAGGTGGTGCTGTACACCTTCTGCCCGGCATCGACCTGCGCCGGGTCGACCTGGCGACCGGCGAGGTGCTCGACATAGGAGGCCACGTTCTGCGTGCCTTCGGCACCGATGATCGCGCCCCATGCCGGCATCGCCGCCTGGCGACCAGCCAGGATCGACTGCTCGATGGCTTCCGGCGTGCCGCCGTACAGCCAGTCGTTGTCGGTCAGGTTGGGGAAGCCGCGCGCACCGCCGGCGTCCGAGCCGTGACACTGCGTGCAGTAGGTCGCGAACAGGCGCTTGCCGACGCCGAGCGCCTCGGCATCGTCAGCCAGCTTGGCGATATCGGTGCTCTTGTACTTCTCGAAGAGCGGCCCATAGGTCGCGTCGGCCTGCGCCATCTCCGCTTCATATTGGCTTTGCTCGGTCCAGCCCAGCATGCCCTTGTAGGTGCCGAGACCCGGGTAG
The DNA here is from genome assembly GCA_016719885.1 of Pseudomonadota bacterium. NCBI lineage: Bacteria > Pseudomonadati > Pseudomonadota > Pseudomonadota bacterium. The sequence continues at coordinate 25,658 of JADJYF010000003.1, forward strand.
GCGATGAGGTAGCCGATGCCCCACACCAGCGTGATGTAGAACATGTTGAGCCACCATTTCGGCAGCGGGTTGTTGTACTCCGACAGATCGCCGTCCCAGGTATGACCCATGGTCTCGATCTGCTCACCGTGGACGCGCTTCTTACCCTGCGCCTGGTACCAGGTGAACCACAGCAGGACCACGATGCTGACCACCGTCGTCACCGCGATGAGGATGCTCCATATTGCACTGTTGAAATCAGCCATGGTCAGCGCACTCCCTTATCAATCTCTAAATCAATCTCGAACTTGTCGTGTTCGTCGTCATCCAGCGGGATGCGCGCGGCCTCGTCGAACTCGGCCTTGCGCTTGCCGCTCATGGCCCAGGCCGTGACGCCGAGAAAGATCAGCGCGGCGATCACGGTCCAGGCGGAGAAGAAATTACTCATGGCCATCACCTCCGGGTCTTGACCGCCGTACCCAGGTTCTGCAGGTAGGCGATGAGGGCGTCGGCCTCGGTCTTGCCCTTGAGGGCTTCCGGTGCCTTGGCGATTTCATCGTCGCTATAGGGCAGTCCCAGGGTGCGCAGCACCGTCATGCGCGCCGAGATGGTGTCGGTCGGCAGTTCCGTCTTCTCCAGCCACGGGTAGCCCGGCATGATCGACTCCGGCACCACGTCGCGCGGGTTGTTCAGATGCACGCGGTGCCAGTCGTCGCTGTAGCGGCCGCCGACACGGTGCAGGTCCGGACCGGTGCGCTTGGAGCCCCACTGGAAGGGGTGGTCGTAGACGAACTCACCCGCCAGCGAGTAGTGGCCGTAACGCTCGGTCTCGGCGCGGAACGGACGAATCATCTGCGAATGGCAGACATAGCAGCCTTCGCGGATGTAGACGTCGCGTCCCGCCAGTTCCAGCGCGCTGTAGGGCTTCAAGCCTTCCACCGGCTGGGTCGTGCTCTGCTGGAAGAACAGCGGCACGATCTGGATGAGACCGCCGACACTGATGGTCAGGATGATCAGGATCATCATGAACCCGATGTTGGTTTCGATTGCTTCGTGTTTCATCGACGTATGTCCCTATCAGTGCGCCATGGCCGGCGCGGGAATGTCTGCCACTACCGGCTTGACGCCGCTGCAGGTGCGCCACAGGTTGTAGGCCATCACCAGCGTGCCAGCCAGGTACAGAAGACCGCCCAGGGCACGGATGATGTAGAACGGGTGAGTCGCGTTGACCGACTCGATGAAGCTGTAGGTCAAGGTGCCGTCGCTGTTGACCGCGCGCCACATCAAGCCCTGCATGACACCCGCCACCCACATCGCGGAGATGTACAGCACGACGCCGATGGTCGAGACCCAGAAATGGAATTCGACGAGCTTCAGGCTGTAGATTTCGCGGCCGTAGAGGCGTGGCAACAGGTAGTAGATGCAACCCAACGACATGAAGCCCACCCAGCCGAGCGCACCGGAGTGCACGTGACCGATGGTCCAGTCGGTGTAGTGGGAGAGGGCGTTGACGGTCTTGATCGACATCATCGGCCCTTCGAAGGTCGACATGCCGTAGAACGACACCGCGACGATGATGAAGCGCAGCACCGGGTCCGAGCGCAGCTTGTGCCAGGCGCCGGACAGCGTCATCACGCCGTTGATCATGCCGCCCCAGGAGGGCGCCAGCAGGATGACCGACATCACCATGCCCAAGGACTGTGTCCAGTTCGGCAGCGCGGTGTAGTGCAGGTGATGGGGGCCGGCCCAGATGTAGGTGAACACCAGCGCCCAGAAATGCACGATCGACAGGCGGTAGGAGAACACCGGTCGCTCGGCGAGCTTGGGGATGAAGTAGTACATCAAGCCCAGGAAGCCGGCGGTCAGGAAGAAGCCGACCGCGTTATGACCGTACCACCACTGCACCATGGCGTCCTGCGTGCCGGCGAACACCGAGTAGGACTTGGTGAGCGTGACGGGCAGCGCCAGGCTGTTGACGATGTGCAGCACCGCGATAGTGATGATGAAGCCGGCGAAGAACCAGTTGGCGACGTAGATGTGCTTCACGCGCCGCTTGGCGATGGTGCCGAAGAACACGACCGCGTAGGCCACCCACACCACGGCGATGAGGATGTCTATCGGCCACTCGAGTTCGGCGTACTCCTTGGAGCTGGTGATGCCTAGCGGTAGGGTGACCGCCGCCAACACGATCACGAGCTGCCAGCCCCAGAACGTGAAGGCCGCCAGGCCGTCGGAGAAGAGCCTGGCGTGACTGGTGCGTTGCACGATGAAGTATGAGCCGGCGAACAGCGCGCAGCCGCCAAACGCGAAGATCACCGCGTTGGTGTGCAGCGGACGCAGTCGGCCGAAACTCAGCCACGGCAGGTCGAAATTCAGCGCCGGCCACGCCATCTGCGCGGCAATGATCACGCCGACCAACATGCCGACGATGCCCCACACCACCGTCATGACGGCGAACTGCCTGACGACCTTGTAATTGTAGGTTTCCGTCATTGCTCAGTACTCCCAATTAAAATCCAATCAAAATCATGCCCGGCACGAGACCGTGCTGTGACGCCGCAGGCCGGCTGCCGTTGTGGCGTGAGTGCCGAGAACAGCTGGAACTCGCGTTGCGTTTACGCTTTGAGTATTCGCTGTTTCATTGGAAAGTAAAGTGACGCACGTGCAGCAAAACAGGCATGATCTGGATCAAGTCGATCTGCCCGATAGGGGTATGTCCCTATAGGTTTAGGTGCCGATCGGACATCGTCACAGGCTCATGGTTGCGATTCGTTCGCATGCTCGAGGTCGCATCGATGTCGATGCGGGGCAATTCGATCAAGCCATGAAGCCACGGCCATGGCGCGCGGAAATTTGCGCGCATACAACAAATCACTCGCTGACCTGGATCAAGCCCGGCGCTGCTTGAGCACTGATAGTGGCGGCGCGCACACTCCACGCCTATGCCCCGCAATTCCATGAACGCTCCGCTCGCCGCGTCCCTGACCGCTCTGTCCGCACCTGCCGCGAGTGCGGCCACGTGTTTTCATTGCGGCGAGCCGATAGCGGCCGGGGTCGACTGGCAGGTGGAACTCGATGGCCGCCTCGTGGCGCTGTGCTGCCCGGGCTGTGCGGCCGCGACCAGCGCCATCCGCGATTTCGGCCTCGGCGATTACTATCGCCATCGCGACAGCTTCGCGCCACGCCCCCAGCAGGACGAACTGCCCGGCGATCGCTACCAGGTGTACGACGACGCCGACATGCTGGCGCGCTTCGCCAAGGTCGAGGGCGCGGTGGCCAGCGCCGACCTGACCCTGGCCGGCATGAGCTGCGCGGCCTGCGCGTGGCTGCTCGAATCGCGCCTCGCCCATGCGCCGGGCGTCGATCGCTTCGAAGTGCACTTCGCCTCGCGCCGCGCCAGCGTGCGATGGCGCGTTGCCGATACCGGCCTGTCACGCATTCTCGACGCGGTGGCCAGCCTCGGTTACGACGCGCGGCCGTTCACACCGGATGCGCGGCGCGCGCAAATCGAGGCCGAGACCGGCAGCCTGTTGCGCGCGCTCGGCGTCGCGGCGCTGTTCGGCATGCAGGTCATGATGATCGCGTTTGCCTTCTATACCGGTGGCATCGAACCCGACATGCAGCGCTTCCTGCGCTGGACCAGCCTGGTCATGAGCGTGCCGGTGGTCGGCTACTGCGCGCTGCCGTTTTATCGCACCGCGTGGGCAGCGGTGCGCGCCGGCGGCCTGGTGATGGAGGTGCCGGTGGCGCTCGCCATCCTGCTGGCCTTCGCCGGCAGCGTGTGGAACACGGTGCTGGACCAGGACGCCGTGTATTTCGATTCGGTGTCGATGTTCGTCAGCCTGCTGCTCGCCAGTCGCTATCTCGAGATGCGCGCGCGCGCCGTCGCCAGCGGCCGGCTCGAGGCGTTCACGGCGCTGGTGCCCGACGGCGCCTGCCGCATCCGGCGTGATGCCGACGGCGAGCATTTCGAAACCGTGCCGGCCATGCGACTTGCGCCGGGCGAGACCGTGCTGGTGCGCGCCGGCGAGACCATTCCGGCCGACGGCGTGGTGAGCGCGGGCGACAGCGCGGTGGACGAATCGATCCTGACCGGCGAGGCCCTGCCCCAGGTGCGCGGTCCGGGGTCACGCGTGCTGGGCGGCAGCGTGAATCTGGAATCGGTGCTGCGCGTGGAAGTGACGGCGGTGGCGGCGGAGTCCTTCGCCGGGCATCTCGCGCAACTGGTGCGCGCCGCCGCCGAGGCGCGGCCGGCCGGGGTGGAACTCAGTCAACGCGCGGCGCGCTGGTTCGTGGCGGCGGTGTTGTTGGTAAGCGTGGCGACCGCGGTGTTCTGGTGGCAGCACGATACCAGCCGCTGGTTCTCCATCACCCTCGCGGTCCTGGTGGTGTCCTGCCCGTGCGCGCTCGCAATCGCGGTGCCGGCGGCGCTCGCCGCCGCCCATGCCAGCCTGCTCGGCGAAGGCATCGCGGTGTTGGACGGGCGCGCGCTGGAGCGGCTGGCGGCCGTCAGCCATTGCCTGTTCGACAAGACCGGCACGCTGACGGTCGGCCAACTCGCTTTGCGCGATATCGAGTGTTACGGCGGCGTTGAGCGCGGTGATGCGTTGAAGCTCGCCTGCGCGCTGGCGCAAGGCTCCAATCACCCCATCGCCCGCGCCCTGCGCGCGGTGCCGGAGGCGGGCGGCGTGCAGGCCGTCACCCATCACGAGAGCGTGACCGGCGCCGGCATGGGCGGGCGGCTGGCCGGTGCGCACCTGGCCTTGGGCTCGGCCGCCTACATGGCTAGCCTCGGCGTGGCGCTGCCGTCACCTCACGCCGAACAGGAACAGCCGGGCAAGGAAGCGTGGTTGGCGCGCGATGGTCAGTGCCTCGCGCGCCTCGAATTCGACGACCGCCTGCGCGACGATGCGCAAGACCTGTTCACATGGTTGCGCGGTCATCACTACGCCACCGCCATCGTCAGCGGCGATCGCGCGCCGGTGGTGGAAGCCCTGGCGCGCGCTTGCGGCGTGAAGGACTTCCAGGCCGCACGCACACCCGCCGACAAGCAGGCCGAGGTGGCGCGCCTGCAAGGCCAGGGCGCGGTGGTGTTGATGGTCGGCGACGGCGTCAACGATGCGCCGGTGCTGGCCCAGGCCGACGTCTCGATCGCGATGGCCGACAGCGCCGCCTCGGCGCGTCAGCAGGCCAGCGTGCTGTTGCTGACGCCGCAGTTGTCATCGGTGTCGCGGGTGTTGGAAGTGGCGCGCCGCGCTCGCCGCATCATGCGCGAGAATCTTTGGTGGGCGGTGCTCTACAACGTCATCGCCCTGCCGCTGGCCGCGGCCGGCTGGCTGGCGCCGTGGGCGGCGGCGCTCGGCATGTCGGTCAGTTCGCTGGTGGTGGTATTGAATGCGTTGCGCCTGGTGCGGCGCTGAGGATACGGGGCCTTGGAAATCATCTACCTGCTGATCCCGGTGTCCGCGGTGCTGGTGATCGTGATTGTGGCGGGCTTCCTGTGGGCGGCGCGCTCTGGGCAGTTCGACGATCTGGAACGGCGCGGCCGCGACATCCTGCACGACGACGACGGGCCGAGTTCGACCCACGACAAGTAGATCCGCCGCGCTACGGCGATGCCGCGGGCGAGTGGTGGTGCATGTGCTGGCTGTGGTCCATGGGCGCCGCCGGATCCATGCCCGGCATGGGGCTTTCATGCGGCACGGGCGCGTCATGCCCCGAGTGGCCCGCATGGCCGGCATGCAGGCTCGGCAAAAGGCTGTCGATGAATGGCGTGACCAGACCCGCGCCTATCAACAGCAGCGCAGCGCAGAGGCGCAGCAGCCGTCCGCGAAACAGCGCGCCCGCGCGACTGCCCAACCAGAAACTCGCGAGCAGCGCCGGCAGGGTGCCGAGACCGAAAGCCACCATGATCGCGGATGCGCGCCACGGCGAGGCGCTGGCCAGCGCCAGCATCAAGGTCGAATACACCAGCGCGCACGGCAACCATCCCCACACCATGCCGAAAGCCAGCGCGCGTGGCGTGGAGTTGATCGGCATGAGGCCACGGCCCAACTTCTGCAGATGTCGCCATACACGCAGCCCCAAGCCCTCGAACAAGGCGCCGCGCGGCAACCAGCCGGCGAGCGCGAGGCCGTTCAGGACCAGGATCGCGCCCGCCGCGTAGCGCAGGGCGCGATAGCCAAGTTCGCGATCGAACAGCGTTAGGGCGCTGCCGCCGACGGCGCCGAGCAAGGCGCCGGCCAGCGCGTAACTCAGGATGCGGCCGCCGTTGTAAGCGAGCGCGTAGCGCAGCGGTGTCACGGCGCCGCGCGGCGCGGTGGCGACATTCAAGGCCGCGACGATGCCGCCGCACATGCCCACGCAATGCACCTGGCTGGCGAGACCGAGATTGAAAGCGACCATGAGGTCGAGCGCGGTGCCGGAATTCATGGCGCGCAGTGTGCGTGAAGGCGGGCGGGGTGAATGTTGACCGCGATCAACGTGGTTTCCTTGTGCGTCAATAAGCTGCAAGCTGTGCGCGTTTCAGCCAACGCGAAGGCCAGCATGACCCAGTCACTCGTTCACACCTTGGTCAAGGATTGCATGACATCGACGGTGATTGCCGTCAGCCCCTATGACACCCTGGCGCGTGCCTACGAGTTGCTGATGGCCAACCGCATTCGGCGCCTGCCGGTGCTGGAGGGCGAGCGCCTGGTCGGCATCATAACGCTGTCGGACCTGCTCGAAGTCAAGCAATCCGATCCGGCCCATCGCCACTCCCTGCAAGAGATTGCGCAGGAGCTCGCACGGCTGGTGGTGAGCACCGTGATGCGCGCCAAGCCGATCTGCATCTACGACAATGACACCGTCGGCCACGCCGCCGAACTCATGCTCGAAAACAAGATAGGCGGCCTGCCGGTCATTGACGCCAACGAGCGCCTGGTCGGCGTACTGACTGAATCCAATCTCTTTCAACTGCTGGCCCGGCAGTGGCGCGACGACAACCTGATCTTCTCCGGTGTCGTTCCGCGCGGCTGAGCCAGACCTGCGACATTACCCGGGAAGCAAGCCATGACCGACTTCAGTGCCTACAAGCAACAATTGCTCGAACTCGAGCGCGAGCTCAACGAACGCCGCGCGCGCTTCGATCAGCATGGCCGCGGCGGGGTGCCGGCGGACTTCGAAGACCAGGCCACCGCGCGCGAAAACGATGAAGTGGTGGAATCTCTGGGCGAACAGGCGACCGCCGAACTGGCGCAGGTCAAGGCGGCCTTGACGCGCATCGAACTCGGCAGCTACGGCACCTGTGTGCGTTGTGGCGAGGCGATTGCAGAAGCGAGATTGCGCGCGGTGCCGTTTGCCGTAGCCTGCGCCAGCTGCGGATGAGATCGGCCGGGGTGCGATTGAATTCGCACCCCGGATCTTGACGATACGCCGCCGGCGCGCGGCGATGCCATAGTCCCTCAGAACACCTGCTTCTTCAGCGCCGCCATGTCCAGGATGGCGCGCGATTCCTTCTGCTTGGCCAGATGCTCGTCGTGGATGTAGCCGTATTCCTCGAGAATGCCGTAGGCATCCTTGGCGTAGGGGCCATGAGGGTCGGACTGGATAGACGCGGCCATCAGCATTTCCAGCTCCGGCACGGCCGGCTCCGGCTCGCTGGTGCGCAGCGCAATCACGCCGAGCTTGTAGTAGATCTCGCCGCGCTCGGCGGCCGAGGCCTTGGGGTGGGCTTTCAGCCAAGTGCGCATGACGCGCGCCGCGACCAGGTCTTCGACCGCGCGCAGCCGGTTGCCGGGCGCGAGGGTCAGGCGCGTGGCCTGGTCGAATATCTCGCGGGCGCGGGCGAGGTCCGGTGCGCCATTCATGGTCGGCGCGAGTTCGACCAGGGTATTGCGCCAATGCTCGAGGCGGTGGGCGATGAAGTAGGGCAGGTCCTTGCGCGCGCGGTAGCCGTCGAGGAATTTCACCACGCGATCGTTGGATTCGCCGGTCGAGATCGCAAGGCGCAGGTAGCGCAGCATGATGCCGCGATAGTCGGCCTCGATCGGGTCCAGCGCCGGGTCTGACAACTGCTGTTCGAACAGGCTCAAGGCGGCGTCGAACTGGCGCGTGGCGATGAACAGCAGCGTGCGCGATTCGGGCTCGACGTTATTGGCGTTCATGCGCGCCATGAGGCGCTGGCCGAACAGATCCTGCGACTGCGACGGCAGGCGCGAATGGCAGGCCACGCAGTGATCGGTCAGTTCCATCAACGAGTAGTAGGCGTAATCCGGCCATTCGGCACGGAACGACACGCCGATATCCTGCACCAGGCGGTCGAAAGAGCGGGCCAGCAGGCGGAACTCGGCGTCTTCATCCTCGGCGTGCTTGACCAGCGTGCCGGACGCCGCCGTCAGTACCTTGAGTTTCTCTTCCACCAGTTCCTTGTCCCATTTCGAATGGGCGTCGGCGTTGCGCACGCTGAGCGGCAGCAGGTAGGCGATGGCGTCGTAGACCTTGTGCATGATGTCGGTGGTCTTTTCCGCCGCCGTCGCCGACTGCATGGCGACGCCGAGCACGAGCACGGCAAGAGTTCGCGAAATATTCATAAAGAGCCCTGGTTGGGAAATCGGAATCAACGGACCAGCGTCACCGGACAATGGGCGTGGCTGGTGACCTGGGTACTGACGCTGCCGAGCAGCAGCTTGGAAAAGCTCGAACGGCCGCGGGTGCCGAGCACGATGAGGTCGCAGGCCTTGTCGTCGGCGTAGGCGCAGATCTGTTCCGACACCTGGCCCCACAGCTGCACGGTGGCGCCGACATGCACGCCCTCGCCGCAGGCCTTCAAGGTGTCGGGCAAGGTGGTCTCGGTGGCGTGCTGTTCGACGGTCTCGCGGATCTCTTCGGCGCTCATGGCGGAGTAGGGCACGGTGGCCGGCCAGATGGCAGGGCCCATGGCGTTCAACATCACCGCGTCGTCGTTGTGCACGGTGACGATGTCGATGTTGGCGCCGGTCTCGCGCGATAGCATGCCGGCAAAGGCGGCGGCATGCAGTGCGTGGTCGGAACCATCGGTCGCAAGCAGGATTCGTTTAATCGTTTCCATGGCGAATGGCGCCTCCGCGCAATATCATGAGGAGCAGCATAGGTATTACGAAAGTATATGAAATCAGGGATTACCGAAACCATCGGCCTCGCTGTCAGCGGTGGCGAGTATCGCCGTGCGGCGCGGCTGGCCGCGCTGATCGTGATCATGCTGTGCGCCTTGTCGTGCATGCCATCGATGGCGGCGGACAGCGCCAAGGCCGTCAACGCCGATCCGCCCCTGCAGTCGGGCATAGAAGCTGGTCGCCAACGCTTCGAAATGAATTGCGCTATCTGCCACGGCCTCGATGCGCGCGGCAATGGTCCGTTCGCCGAACTGCTGAACGTCAAGCCGCCGGATCTCACCTTGTTGTCGCGGGCGCAGGGCGGCGATTTTCCTTTCAGTCGCGTCTACCGTCGCATCGACGGGCGCGACCTGCCGCTCGCCCACGGCACGCGCGACATGCCGATCTGGGGACGACGACTCAAGCGCGAAGGCGGCGATGAAACCTATGTGCGGGGTCGCCTGTTCGAGATCATGCTGTACCTCGAATCGCTGCAACAGATCTGAACGCCGCGCGAGCGAACAATTGCACAAACGGCGCGCGCGCCGAAGGGGACTCAAATGATACTGAAAGGCATACGTGTACTGGATTTCACCCAGTACCTGGCCGGCCCGACCGTGACACGCCTGATGGTGGAAATGGGCGCGGAAGTGATCAAGGTCGAACGCGCGCCGGCCGGTGACCCCTCGCGCTTGCTGCCCGCCATGAAGGACGGACGCAGCGCCTATTTCGTGCAACAGAATCTCGGCAAGCACAGCCTGTGCATCGACCTCAACCACGACGCCACGGACGAGGTGATCAAGGACCTGGTGTCCAAGGTCGACGTGGTGGTGGAGAACTACGGCCCGGGCGTGATGGACAAGCGTGGCTGGGACTTCGAGTCGCTGAAACGCGTCAATCCGAAGCTCGTGATGGCTTCGATTTCGGCTTTCGGGCGCGACAGCCCTTTGTCACACAAGACCGGCTTCGACTGGATCGCGCAGGCCTTCGCGGGTTTCATGCACATGACGGGGCCCGCCGACGGTCCGCCGCACCCGGTCGGTGTCGGCATCGCCGACGTGTCGGCCGGCGTGCACGCTTTCGCCTCCATCGGTTATGCGCTGTTCAACCGCGAACGTACCGGTGAAGGCCAGTGGATGGATATCTCGATGATCGACTGCATCTTCGCCATGCACGAGATCAACCTGCAGGTGCCGCAGGTCAACCCGGACTTCGTGCCCAAGCGAGTCGGCGCGCACCATCCCCTGATCTGCCCCTGCGGTGTCTACAAGTCGCCGGATGGCTACGTCGCGGTGCTGGTCGTGCAGGGGCAGTGGAAGAACATGTGCAAGGCCATGGAGCGTCCCGATCTCGAAACCGATCCGCGTTTCGCCGAAGGCCTGGCGCGCGCCAAGCACCAGGCCGAGTTGATTCCGGTCATCGAGGACTGGATGGGAAGCTTCGACAGCGACACGGCGCTGCTCGAACGACTCGACGCCCATCGTGTGCCCTGCGGGCCGGTGCTGAGCCCGATGGATGCCTTGACTCATCCCTACTTCAAGGGCCGGGGTGCGATCCGGCCGGTCAGCGACCCGATACTCGGCAACCTCATGCTGCCAGGCTTTCCGCTGCGCTTCTCGGGCCAGAGCGATTATTCGGCCAAGGTCGCGCCGCTGCTCGGCCAGCACAACGCGCAGATTCTCGCCGGCGTGGCGGGCTACGACGCGGCGCGTATCGCCGACCTCGGCGAGCGCGGATTGCTGATGAGCGGCGATCGCTGAGCAACAGATTCGAAGACACACGATTTTCTGGAGACAAGAACATGGCAAGACTGGCGGGCAAGGTCGCAATCATCACCGGTGGCGCGCGCGGCCAGGGCGCTGACGAGGCGCGACTGTTTCGCGCCGAGGGCGCCGAGGTGGTCATCACCGACGTACTGGAGAGCGAAGGACGGGCGCTGGCGGCCGACATCGGCGCGACCTTCATTGCCCACGACGTCACCAGCGCGGCGGGCTGGAAGAGCGTGGTCGACGCGACGCTCGCCGCGCACGGACATATCGACGTGCTGGTCAACAACGCCGGCATCTTCAAGCTCGGGCGCCTGCTCGACACCAGCGACGAGGATTTTGACCGCGTGCTGGCCGTCAACCAGAAGGGCGTGTTCCTGGGCATGAAAGCCGTGGCACCGGCCATGTGCGAAGCCAAGCGCGGCTCCATCGTCAACATTTCATCGCTGGCCGGCATGGAAGGCGTGGCGGGCGCGTTTGCCTATGCCACCTCGAAGTGGGCGGTGCGCGGCATGACCAAGGCGGCGGCCCAGGAACTGGGGCGTTTTGGCGTGCGCGTGAACTCCGTGCATCCGGGCTTCATCGACACCGTGATGCTGACCCAGACCCAGGCGGCGGTGGCCGGCAAGATGGACAAGGCATTGAAGCTCGTGCCCATGGGCCGCATGGCGACCGCGCTGGAAGTGGCGAACCTGGTGTTGTTCCTTGCCAGCGATGAGAGTTCCTATTGCACCAACGGTGAATTCACCGTCGACGGCGGCCTGCATCGCTGACGCGCGGCGTGCGCTCCTTCGCTGAGTTGCTCGAACGCGCGGCGCGACGCAAGGGCGGCGTGGCCGCGCTCGAGGCGCACATCCCCAAGCCGAAATCCGCGCGCGCCATTGCCGCCGTCACCGATGACCGCTGGCTGGCGGCGATGACGCAAGGCGTGTTCCAGGCCGGATTCGTGTGGCGGGTGGTGGAGCACAAGTGGCCGGGCTTCGAAGCGGCGCTGCATGGCTTCGACCCGCACGCCCTGGCCTACCTGTCCGACGAAGACATCGAGAAACTGCTGGCGGACACGCGCATCATCCGTCATCACGCCAAGCTGCTGGCAACCCGCGACAATGCGCAGTTCGTGCTGGACCTGGCCCAGGCGCACGGCAGTGCCGGCGCCTTTTTTGCGAGCTTCGGCCCGCGGCGATACGCAGAATTGCTGGAGGTCTTGAAGAAGCGCGGCGCACGCCTCGGAGGCATGACGGCCCAATACTTCCTGCGCCGCATGGGGCTGGAATCCTGGGTGCTGTCCACCGATGTGGTGCGGGTGCTGGTGGACGAAGGCGTGCTGCATCGACCGCCGTCGTCCAAGCGCGACATGCAGGCGGTGCAGGCGGCCTTCGATCATTGGTGCGAACAATCGGGCAAATCGCTGACCTACGTGAGCCGGGTGTTGGCGATGGGCATCGATTGAATGGCTCTGGGACTTAATGTGCGAATGAATTCGCACCTACAATCACGGCTTCGACCAAGCGCGTCCGGAGGATCAGTCAATGAGCGCACAACCTGCTGAGCGGTTGCAACACGTGGTGGGCGAGGGCTACCGCCTGCTCGAACCCGCGCAAAAATACACCCGCGCGTTTTGCACCGACGAAGAGATCACCATCGCCGAGACCATCCGTGCCTTCGTCAACAAGGAGCTGATGCCCTACCGTCATGACCTCGAAGGCGGTTGGCATCGCGACGAGAAGCTGGCCAAGGAAACCGTGCATCGCCTCTACGCCAAGCTCGTCGACCTGGGCGTGACGCGCACCAACCTTCCGGAAGCACATGGTGGCCTGGCTTACGCGCCGGTGGTGCGCCAGATGATCAACGAGGAGCTGTCGCGCGCCGACATCGGGCTCGCGACCAAGGTCGGCAAGATTCACTGGATAGTGTCGTGCATGGCCGCCGCCAAGCGCGATGACCTTTTGAAAGAGTTCGCGCCGCGCATCGTCGGCGAGGAATCGTGGACGGCCTGCGTGGCGATCACCGAGCCTCATGGCGGCGCCAACGTCGAAGACCCGGCGCAGGGCTTCCGCAGCCTCAAGGTCATGGCCAGGGAGGAGGGTGACGATTACGTCATCAACGGCCACAAGCTGTGGCCGGGGCCGGCCGGCTATGCCGATCGCTTCAAGACCCAACATCTCACCGGGCATCTCGGCTACTGGACCGTGGCGACCACCGATCCCAAGCTCGGGCCCGACGGCGTGGGCCTGTTCTACGTGCCGGCCGACGCGCCCGGTCTCGAGTTCTCCAATCCCTACCAGAAGATGGGCTTTTCCCACACCGAGTTGAATGCCGACCTCTGGTACAACGATGTTCGTATCCCCAAGCGCTACCGCGTGGATACCGAGCGCGGGCAGGGCGCAAATATCGTCAGCGGTTACATCATTGCCTTGGGCCGTCTGGCCGGCGCCGCGCGGCTGACCGGCCTGTGCGAGGCGGTGCTGGAAATCGTCCTCGAGTTCACCCGTAACCGCATCATCGAAGGCACGCCCATGCGTGAGCGTTCGCTGTTTGCCAACCACCTGGCCGAGATGTACCGCGCCATCGACATCGCGCGACAGTACTACCTGTCCGTCACCTGGCAGGTGACGCGGCCGGACATCTACGGTCCGCCGTGGAGCAAGGAAATGAAGGCCAAGTGTTCAGCCGCGCGTTCCTACGCCGGCGACACCGCTGAGCTGGTGTGCAATCGCGGCATGGAGCTGATGGGCTCGGCGGGCTATGCCTACGAGAGTCATCTCGAGAAATACATGCGCGATTACAAAATCGTGCAGATGTGGCTGGGCGGCGCGCAACGCGATCGCCTGGATATCGCCCAGGGCCTGTACGGGCCGTTCAAGTGGGCGGGGGCGGCGGAGGTCTGAGTTCTCGAAAACGCCGGCGGTCCCGGATGCAGGTGCGAATTCATTCGCACCTTGATGCACGGCCTTCGCGCCGCGCAACCTCACGCAATGTGCGATTGAAATCGCACCCACAGAGCGCATTGCGCTCGTGGGGCCGCGCTGCTACATTCCCGTACGCCTTCGTACGGTACGACGCCGTACGGTGACTTTACGCAAGGTTGCCTTGCGGTCTGCCGATCAGCAGACGAAAGCGGCGCTCGGCGAGTTCATCGCGTAGCTCCGCATCCATGGTCAGCGACGTGGTGTATTCGCCGACCTGGTAGAAGTACAGAGCCTGCGCGCGCAGCAGGGCTTCGGCCGGCTCGAAGTGAGCGGCCTTGAACAGCACGCACAGGTAATCGATGCGCCGACGATCGATCTCGGACACCGCCTCGGCGGCGTAGCGATCGAAGCGGGCAAACTCACGCATGGCGACATCGTGACGCGAGTCGTCGGTGTGGTGGGTGAAATCGATGACCGACTTGATGAGGTTGGGTGCGTCGGTGATGTGGGTGACGTCCAGGCGGGCGATGAAGGCCTTCTGGTTCTCACGCCACCAGTCGACCATCTGGTGCAGCAACTCGTCGCGGTTCTTGAAGTGCCAGTAGAAGCTGCCCTTGGTGACGGCCAGTTCGCGCGCCAGGATTTCGACCTTGACGCTGCTGATGCCATGGGAGAACAGCACATCGAGTGCTTTCTTGAGCCAGGCATCGCGATGCAAGGTGGGTTTCTGCGGTTTGGACATCGAGTGGTTTTGAGCGTCTGGTTCGTGGAGTCGCGGCATTCTACCCCGACTGCCAGGAGCCGGCGCAGGGTCCGCGGGGGAGGCGGGCCGGGACAGGTTTCCATCGGGACATGGATGTAGCCCTACGTTGCTTCCTCCCACACTGCCATGCGCGGCACCGGATGGTGCCGAGTGCATGATGGCAACACCTTGTCAGGGCCGGGAAGGCCCTTTTTTTTGCGCGCGCGGCCGGGCTTTGTGGCGCCACGCGTGGGCCACTGCGAGAATGTCCGACCGAAAATCCAAGGGGAGAACCATGAGCAAAGACTTGTTTGATTTGAGCGGCAAGGTCGCCTTGATCACCGGCGGCAGCCGCGGCCTCGGGCGCCAGATGGCGCTGGCCTTCGCTGAGCGCGGCGCCGACATCGCGGTGGTCAGCCGCAAGCTCGATCAATGCCAGGCGGTGGCCGCGGAAATCGAGGCGCTGGGACGACGCGCCTTGGCGTATTCATGCCACGTCGGGCGTTGGGACGATCTCGCGACCATGGTCGATGCCGTCTATGCACACTTCGGCAAGGTCGACGTGCTGGTCAACAACGCAGGCTTGTCGCCCCTGTATCCGTCGCTGGACCAGGTGACGGAAGACCTCTTCGACAAAGTCATCGCCATCAACCTCAAGGGCCCGTTCCGGCTCATGGGACTGATCGCGCCGCGCATGCAGGCGGCGGGCAGCGGCACCATCATCAACATCTCCAGCACCGCCGCCATGCGGCCCGTGCCGGGCTCCCAGCCTTACGGCGCCGCCAAGGCTGGCCTCAATTGCATCACGGGCGCGTTCGCGCATGCCTATGGGCCCGAGGTACGAGTCAACAGCATCATGGCCGGCCCGTTCCTGACCGACATTTCCAAGGCCTGGGACATGGAGAGTTTCGAAAAACGCGCACAGCGCATGGCCTTGAAGCGCGGCGGCCAGCCCGAGGAAATCGTCGGCGCGGCCTTGTATTTCGCGAGCGGCGCATCGAGTTTCACGACCGGCGCAGTGCTGCCGGTGGAAGGCGGTTGGCTGGGCGGTGACGACTGACGGGGCGCATTGCAGTGTGCGGAGCGAAGGGATGAAGGGATTCATCCTTTGGGCGCGCTGATCGTGAGGACGGACTGGAGCGATCAGTTTGTATATTTGACATAATATACATTATGTGAACTTTGAGAGACTCGAAAGGACAGTGGGGTTCGGCGTTGGACCGCGTGAGCTTTCGGCATGGCGCAGGCGTTGCCGGCACCATCCTTGGGTCTTTTGCATAGGACGGATCGCGGTCGACTTGCACGGCCATGGCGAGCCTCGCGCGCATGGTCGAATCTTGGCGGAAGCTTTTAAAGCTGCTGCGAGTATCAGTGGATCAACCACAAGAAGCGCCGCAGCTCGAGTGCCGGTGTCCGCGGTCGAGTCCTACGGCAAGTTCATGACGGCGACATCCCGCATAGTGGCGCGAACAGGCACGCGCCTCGCGCGGCGCTCGTCGACATTGGCCATCCATAGGGGACTCTTTTTATAACAATAAAATCTTAGGTTATTCGATAAAGCCATATATCCTTGGCGACAGTTCCATCAAATACGAAGGCCATGCTTTCACTTGCCGCCATCGAGATCATCGCAGCCGGTCTGGCCATAGGCGTTTTGCTGGGGCTGACTGGTGGCGGTGGCTCGATCTTGACCGTGCCGCTGTTGGTCTATGTCGTGGGCCTCGAGGCCAAGGTCGCGATCGTGACGTCCATGTTGATCGTCGGAGTCACGTCGCTGGCCGCACTGCTGTCCCATTCCCGCGCTGGTCGGGTGGTTTGGCGCACCGGGGCGATTTTCGGCGCGGCGGGCATGGCCGGCGCCTACGTCGGTGGCGCTGTCGCGCAACACTTGGCCGACGCCCTGTTGCTGCTGTTATTTGCCGGCGTGATGGTCGGCAGCGGGCTGGCGATGTTGCGCAGAAGCTGTGGCAAGCATGCCTGCGCTGAAACGGGCTCGCCCCCTGAGCGCCGTATCCAACGCGTACTCGCCGATGGTTTCGGCGTCGGCATGGTAACCGGCCTGGTCGGCGCCGGCGGCGGCTTCCTGGTGGTGCCTGCCCTGGCCCTGCTCGGAGGATTGCCGATGCACTCCGCGATTGGCACTTCATTACTGGTGATCGTCATGAACTGCGGCGCCGGCATCGCGAGCTACGCGCTGACTTCCGACGTCGCCCTGGACGTTGATTCCGCGGCCATCATCAGTGTGCTCAGCATCGCGGGCACGGTGCTGGGCACGCGTCTCGCGCGCCGCGTGTCCGGCGCACAACTGCAGCGCGGCTTCGGCGTCTTCGTGTTGCTGGTCGCGGCTATACTGGTTTGCATCGAAGGCAGCGGCCTGCTGGCGCGGGCGTTTGCTGTCGATCGAATCATCGCCGGCGCCGGGATCCTCAGTGTGGGAGCCGTGTTCCTGATACCGCCGGTGGCCAAAATGTTACGTAATGGCGTCGCCGCTCAACCACTGCACTGACAGGAAGACTGCAGTCTCAACGCGCGGCCGGCCGGAGAGCATCATGCAAAACAACAAGACGCGTATCGTGGTGGTTGGAGGGGGAACAGGTGGTATGGCCGCGGTGTCAGCCCTGGACCAGTTGCCCGGTCGCGACAAGCTCGACATCACCTTGCTCGAACCTTCCGAGTACCACTATTACCAGCCGCAGTGGACGATGGTGGGCGCCGGGCTGTTCCCGCGCGAAGTCACGCGCCGGCCGCTGGCGGAACTGGTGCCGGATGGCATCAACTGGCTCAACGAAGGCTGCGCGGAGTTCGTGCCGCACGACAACCACCTGCTGACAACCTCGGGCAAGCGCGTCGATTACGACTACCTGATCGTGGCCACTGGCCTCAAGCTCGACTGGGACAAGATTGACGGTCTGAAGGGCAATCTCGGCAAGCACGGCATTTGCAGCAACTACAGCTACGACAGCGTGCCGTCGACTTGGGAGAACATTCGCAACCTGAAACGCGGTGTGGCCATGTTCACCTTCCCGCCGCCCCCGATCAAATGCGCCGGTGCGCCGCAAAAGATCATGTATCTCGCCGAGGATCATTTCCGTCGCAGCGGCGTGCGCAACCAGGTGACGGTGTCTTACCGCTGCGCGGGCGACACGATTTTCGCGGTCAAGAAGTATGCCGCCGCCCTTAACGAGATCTGCGCCAAGCGCGACATCGACGCTCAGTTCGCGTGGAAGCTGACAGCCGTCGACGCGGTGGCCCACGAAGCGAGTTTCGAGCACACCAAGAACGGCGAAACCCGCAGCGAAAAATACGACATGCTGCACATCACACCGCCGATGAGCGCGCCGCTGGTGGTCAGTGGCAGCCCACTGGCCAACAGTGCCGGCTTCGTCGATGTCGACAAGGGCACGCTGCAGCACACCCGTTATCCGAACGTGTTCAGCCTCGGTGATTCGAGCAGTTGCCCGACGTCCAAGACCGCTGCCGCCGTGCGGGCGCAGCTGCCGGTGCTGGTCTTCAACCTGGTGGCGACCATGAGCGGCCGTGAACTGGGCGAGAAATATGACGGCTACACGTCCTGTCCGCTGGTCACGGGCTACGGCAGGCTGATCCTGGCCGAGTTCGATTACGACCTGAACCCGCAGGAGACTTTTCCCTTCGACCAGGGCAAGGAGCGTCTCAGCATGTACCTGCTGAAGAAGCACATCCTGCCTTACATCTACTGGAAGGGCCTCGTCGCCGGTCGCAAGTGGCCGTGGCTGATGCCGGAATCCCATCTGAAAGCGTTTTGAGAGGTTGACATGATTGAGCCCGGAAGCATTCCCGCCGCCCTCGCCGGCGGCGCCGTGATAGGACTCGCCGCCGCGCTGATGCTGGCCGTGAATGGACGCATCCTGGGCGTCAGCGGCATTGCCGCGGGCATGATCGCGGCGGGCACCCCTACTACGGAACGCGCCCTGCGCGCGGTCTTTTTGCTGGGGATGCTGGCCGGCGGGCTCGCCATCGGCCGGGTGTTTCCCCAGGCCCTGCCCGGCGCGCTGACCAGCAATCACCTGCTGCTGGTGGTGGCCGGCCTGGCGGTCGGATTCGGCACGCGGCTCGGCGGCGGTTGCACCAGTGGCCACGGCGTGTGCGGTATGGCGCGCTTATCGCCTCGCTCGCTGGTGGCGACCGGCGTGTTCATGGCGGCGGGCTTCGCCACGGTTTTCGTCATTCGTCACGTACTGGGAGGCTTGTCATGAGATTCTTGAGCTTCTTCTTGTTGGGTGCCCTGTTCGCGATTGGTCTCGGGCTGTCGGGCATGACCCAGCCGACCAAGGTGGTCGGCTTCCTCGACCTCTTCGGTGCCTGGGATCCCGCTTTGATGTTCGTCATGGGCGGCGCAGTGATAGTGAACTTCGTCGGCTATCGACTGGCGGTCGGGCGTCCCCATCCCCTCCTCGCCGCGCGCTTCGATATTCCTTCGCGCCGCGACATCGACTGGCAGTTGCTGGTTGGCGCCAGCTTGTTCGGCGCGGGCTGGGGCCTGGCGGGATTCTGTCCCGGTCCGGCACTCGTGGCCTTGGCCAGCGGCTCGGCCGACGTGATGGTGTTCGTCGGCGCGATGTTCGCGGGCTTTGTGCTGAAAGACCTGTTGGTCAAACCCGCGGGCTCCAATGTACCCGCCGGTCTCACCGCCAGCCGCTGAAACATCCGCGCTTCAGAACGGCGTCGAGGGGCCGCGCGGAATGATGCCGGTCGGGTTGATGGTCTTGTGGCTCGCGAAGTAATGGCCCTTGATATGTTCGAGGTTCACCGTGTCGGCGATGCCGGGCGTTTCGTACAGGCGCATCATCAAGGCATGTAAGCGCGGGTAGTCACGAATACGCTTCAAATTGCATTTGAAGTGATAGTGGTAGACGGCATCGAAGCGAATGAGCGTGGTGAACAATCGCCAGTCGGCTTCGGTGAGCGTGTCACCGCACAGGTGGCGACGGTCTGTCAGGCGCTCTTCCAGCCAGTCCAGGGTGGCGAACAAGTTCACCACTGCTTCGTCATAGGCCTCCTGGCTGGTGGCGAAGCCCGCACGGTACACGCCGTTGTTCACCGTCTCGTACACCCGCGCGTTGACTGCATCGATGTCGGCGCGTAATGCCGCCGGGTAGTAGTCCCCGGCCAGCGCGCCGCACGCATCGAACGCCGAGTTCAGCATGCGGATGATTTCGGAAGACTCGTTGTTGACGATGACGCCGCGGTGTTTGTCCCATAGCACCGGGATGGTCACGCGCCCCGAGTAATCGGGCTGCGCCGCGGTATAGACCTGGTGCAGAAAGCGCGCGTGATGTATCGGATCGGCGACGACGCCGTCGCCAGGCGCGAAAGTCCAGCCGTGCTCGGCCATGTACCAATGCACGACCGATATCGAGATGTGCTGGGTAAGGCCCTTCAGATGACGAAAGACCAGCGTGCGATGCGCCCACGGGCACGCGAGTCCGACGTAGAGATGATAACGCCCCCGCTCCGCCTTGAAGTCGCCCTCGCCGGTCGGCCCGGGCGCGCCATCGCGGGTAATCCAGTGGCGAAACTGCGCTTCACTGCGAATGAAGCGCCCTCCGCTGGCGCTGGTGTCGTACCACTGGTCATGCCAGGTGCCGTCGACCAGCAAACCCATGGCAATACTCTCCGTACGTGAGACCGGCTCTCAGTATCGCGCACGGCGCATGGCGCCGGCCAGCAGTGCCACGCCACCAAGCAGCAGTGACAATGAACCCGGCAGCGGCACGGTCAGCGGCGACAGCCAGTCGATGCCGCCTTGGCTGGTGAAGGTGACGTCATTCAAGGCATTGCCGTTGGCATCCCGGAAGTCGAACAGGCCGCCGAAGCTGAAGGTATTGTTGAACGAGGAGTTCGCGGACAAACGTGCAGGGTCGTTGGCGGGGAACGGTGTGCCGGTGAGTTCGACCACGGCCTGCATGGTGATCACGATGAGGTGACTGCGGCCGTTTTGCAGGGGAATACGGCTGCTGCCCAACGGATCGCCCTCCGCCGGGTGCAGGCTATTGTTGAATTGGACCATTTCCCCACCGTGCTCGCTGGTAATGGTCTTGATGAAGGACTTGCTGAATTTCTCGTCGAGTGTGTCGTTGGCGAGTATTTCGTAGACTCCGAACTCCAGTTGGATCTCGGACAGGCTCGCGCCTTCACCGGCGACGATGGCGGGCGTGAACAGGCTGCCGTCGAATTTCGACGGGCGCAGGGCGCCGGTGACAAAATTGGCCTCGCCGAGTGCGGCAAGCATGCCGGACACGCTCAGCACATCCACGACATCCCGCAGCTCTGCGCGGACCGCGGCCTTGCCCAAACGGCGAGTCGACACCGGCGGCGGGCTGCGTTCATCCCACGGCGATTCCTCGGCGACGATTTCCACGCCCACACCGACGGAGCGTGTGGGGATGTCGATATGGCCATCGACCTGGAATTCGAAACTGGTGGTCAGTGGCCCGACGCCGGCCACGAAGGCCCTGGGCTCGTCGAGCGTAATGGAGTTGACTGCCGGCGTGGTGAGCAGCGAGCCGCTGTCCTGGGCGACGACGGCGCCGGAGGCATGCTCCTGAGCGCTCCAGTCCCAGGTGATCGTGCCGTCGGCGAAGGCCGCCGGGCTCAGGAGCGTGGCGGCAAGGGCTAGCGCCCACCAGCGGCGACGATTGCTCAACATGATTTCCTTCCCTGATATTTCTTTTCGTTGAACGGAATCTATCAGGGGCACGAAGGGCGGCTGGCCCTTCGTAGTGAGCACCCTGTCACAGAATCCCAACCGCTCGCGAGCCGCGGCTGCGCCAGCGGAGTTCGCCTAGAACGCGTCGCCCGGCACTCGCACGCAACCCTCCATCAGCACCCGCGCGCTGCGGCTCATGATGGCCTTGGTGACGGTCCACTCGCCATGGCTTTGCGTCGCCTCGGCGCCGACCCGCAAGGTGCCCGAGGGGTGACCGAAACGCACCTGGTTGCGCTCTTTGCCACCGGCCGCGAGGTTGACCAGCGTGCCGGGGATCGCGGCGGCGGTACCGATGGCGACCGCTGCCGTGCCCATCATGGCGTGATGCAGCTTGCCCATCGACAAGGCGCGCACCAGCAGGTCCACGTCGGCGGCGTTGACCGGCTTGCCGCTCGACGAGACGTAGTCCTTGGGCTTGGACACGAACGCGATCTTCGGCGTGTGCTGACGCTTGGCCGCCTCGGCGACGTCCTTGATCAAGCCCATGCGCAATGCGCCGTAGGCGCGCATGGTCTCGAACATGGCGAGCGCCTTGGCATCGCCGTTGATGGCGTCCTGCAGCTCGGTGCCGGTATAGCCGATGGCCTCGGCCTCGACGAATACCGTCGGGATGCCGGCATTGATCATGGTGGCTTTGAAGGTACCGACACCCGGCACTTCGAGTTCGTCGACGAGGTTGCCGGTCGGGAACATCGCGCCACCGCCCTCACCTTCGCCCTCGTCCGCCGGGTCGATGAATTCGAGCTGCACTTCGGCGGCCGGGAAGGTCACGCCATCGAGTTCGAAGTCGCCGGTTTCCTGCACTTCGCCGTTGCACATCGGCACGTGGCCGATGATGGTCTTGGAAATATTGGCCTGCCAGATGCGCACCGTGCAGATGCCGTCACGCGGAATGCGTGCCGCATCGACCAGGCCATTACTGATGGCGAAGGCGCCGACCGCCGCGGAAAGATTGCCGCAGTTGCCGCTCCAGTCGACGAAGGCCTTGTCGATCGAGACCTGGCCGAAAAGATAGTCGACGTCGTGGTCGGGCTTGGCGCTCTTGGCCAGGATCACGGTCTTGCTGGTGCTGGAAGTGGCACCGCCCATGCCGTCTATCTGCTTGCCGTAGGGATCGGGACTGCCAATCACGCGCAGCAGCAGCTTGTCGCGCGCTTCACCCGGCTGCTGGCAGCGCTCGGGCAGATCCTGCAGGCGAAAGAACACGCCTTTGCTGGTGCCGCCACGCATGTAGGTCGCGGGGATCTTTACCTGGGGTACATGTGCCATGAAATCATTCTCCTGAAATGAAAGAGGCGGTGCGTTGCCGTACCGCCTCCAGGCATGCATCACGCAGGACGCATGTGGGCCTCGTGGTCAGGCCTCCGTGTTGGAGGCCAGGAAGTCCTGCGCGAAGCGCTGCAAGACACCGCCCGCTTCGTACACCGATACCTCTTCCGCCGTGTCGAGACGACAGGTCACCGGCACGCGCACGGTCTCACCGTTGTTGCGATGGATGACCAGGGTCAGATCGGCGCGCGGCGTGCGCGCACCTTCGACGTCGTAGGTTTCGGTGCCATCGAGGTTCAAGGTCTTGCGGTTGACGCCCGCCTTGAACTCGAGCGGCAGCACGCCCATGCCGATGAGGTTGGTGCGATGGATGCGCTCGAAGCCCTCGGCGACGATGGTTTCGACGCCGGCCAGACGCACACCCTTGGCCGCCCAGTCACGCGAACTGCCCTGGCCGTAGTCGGCGCCGGCAATGATGATCAAGGGCTGCTTGCGATTCATGTAGGTCTCGATGGCCTCCCACATGCGCATGACCTTGCCGTCCGGTTCGACGCGCGCAAGCGAGCCTTTCTTGACCTTGCCATCGACTATCGCCATTTCGTTGACCAACTGCGGGTTGGCGAAGGTCGCGCGCTGCGCGGTCAGGTGATCGCCGCGATGGGTGGCGTAGGAATTGAAGTCCTCCTCCGGCAGGCCCATTTTCGCGAGGTATTCACCGGCAGCGCTGTCCAGCAGGATGGCGTTGGACGGCGACAGGTGATCGGTCGTGATGTTGTCCGGCAGCAGCGCCAGCGGACGCATGCCCTTCAGCGTGCGCTCGCCCGCCAGGGCACCCTCCCAGTAGGGCGGACGCCGGATGTAGGTGCTGGGCGCGCGCCAGTCATAGAGCGGCTTGACCTTCTCCGCGGCGCCACCCTTGTCTTCGAACATCGGGATGTAGACCTTGCGGAACTGCTCGGGCGTCACGCTCTTCGCGACCAGCGCATCGACCTCGGCGTCGGACGGCCACAGGTCCTTCAGCGTGATCGGTTTGCCGTTGGCGTCGGTGCCGAAGGCATCTTTCTCGATGTCGAAGCGAATGGTGCCGGCCAGCGCATAGGCCACCACCAGCGGCGGCGAGGCGAGGAACGCTTGCTTGGCATAGGGATGGATACGGCCATCGAAATTACGGTTGCCCGACAGCACCGCCGTGGCATACAGATCGCGGTCGATGATCTCCTGCTGGATTTTCGGATCGAGCGCACCCGACATGCCATTGCAGGTGGTGCAGGCAAAGGCCACGATGCCGAAGCCTAGCTTCTCGAGTTCGGCTTTCAAGCCCGCCTCTTCGAGATACAGCGCGACGGTCTTTGATCCCGGCGCCAGCGAGCTCTTGACCCACGGCTTGCGCACGAGGCCGAGGCGGTTGGCGTTACGCGCCAACAGGCCCGCCGCGATCACGTTACGCGGGTTGGATGTGTTGGTGCAGCTCGTGATGGCGGCAATGATGACAGCGCCATCGGGCATCTGGCCGGGCTTCTCTTGCCATTGACCGGCGATACCCTTGCTCGCGAGCTCGGTGACCGACACGCGCGCATGGGGATTGCTCGGCCCCGCCATGGTACGCACCACGGTCGAGAGATCGAAGCTCAAGGAGCGTTCATAGACCGCGCCCTTCAGGCTGTCGGACCACAGCCCTGCTTCCTTCGCATAGGTCTCGACCAGCTTGACCTGCTCGGCGGCGCGGCCGGTCAAGGTCAGGTAATCGAGCGTCTGCTGATCGATGGAGAACATTGCCGCGGTGGCGCCGTATTCGGGCGCCATGTTGGAGATGGTGGCGCGGTCGCCGAGCGACAGTGAAGCCGCGCCTGCGCCATGGAACTCGAGATAGGCGCCCACTACTTTCGACTTGCGCAGGAACTCGGTGAGCGACAGCACGAGATCGGTGGCAGTGATGCCTTCCTTGAGCTTGCCCGTCAGCTCGACGCCGATGATTTCCGGCAGGCGCATCCACGAGGCGCGACCGAGCATCACGTTCTCCGCTTCGAGGCCGCCGACACCGACCGCGATCACGCCCAGCGCATCGACGTGCGGGGTGTGACTGTCGGTGCCGACGCAGGTGTCGGGGAACGCCACGCCACCCTCCGCGTGGATCACCGGCGACATCTTCTCCAGGTTGATCTGGTGCATGATGCCGTTGCCGGCGGGAATGACCACCATGTTGTCGAAGGCGCGCTTGGTCCAGTCGATGAAGTGGAATCTGTCCTCGTTGCGCCGGTCTTCGATGGCGCGGTTCTTCTCGAACGCCTGGGGATCGAAACCGCCGCATTCGACGGCCAGCGAATGGTCGACAATCAACTGCACCGGCACCACCGGGTTGACCTTGGCCGGGTCACCGCCCTGGTCGGCAATGGCGTCACGCAGACCGGCGAGATCGACCAGCGCGGTCTGGCCGAGAATGTCGTGGCACACGACGCGCGCCGGGAACCACGGAAAGTCGCGCTCGCGCTTGACCTCGATGATCTGCGCCAGGCAGTCGTTGATGATGGCCGGGTCGGCGCGTCGCACGATGTTCTCGGCGTGCACGCGCGCGGTGTAGGGCAATTTGTCCCAGGCGCCAGGCTTGATGGCATTGACCGCGGCACGCGCATCGAAGTAATCGAGGCTCGTGCCGGGCAATGGCTTGCGGTATTGCGAGTTCATGATACTCAGTCGCTCTCGTTACTTGCGGTCCTTGAGGGCCACGAACTTCTGGTCTTCCGGACCGTTGTAGTTGGCACTCGGACGGATGATCTTGCCGTCGATGCGCTGCTCGATGACGTGCGCCGACCAGCCGGAGGTGCGCGCAATCACGAACAGCGGCGTGAACATCGCGGTCGGCACGCCCATCATGTGGTAGCTGACGGCGCTGAACCAGTCGAGGTTCGGGAACATTTTCTTGATTTCCCACATCACGCTTTCAAGACGCTCGGCGATGTCGTACATCTTCATGTTGTTCTCTTCCGCCGACAGCTTGCGCGCGACTTCCTTGATGATCTTGTTGCGCGGATCGGCGATGGTGTAGACCGGATGGCCGAAGCCGATCACGACTTCCTTCTTCTCGACGCGGGCGCGGATATCGGCTTCCGCCTCGTCGGGATTGTCGTAGCGCTTCTGGATCTCGAAGGCGACTTCGTTGGCGCCGCCATGCTTGGGCCCGCGCAGCGCGCCGATGCCGCCGCAAATGGCCGAGAACATGTCCGAACCGGTGCCGGCCACCACGCGCGAGGTGAAGGTCGAGGCGTTGAATTCGTGCTCGGCATAGAGGATCAGCGAGGTATGCATGGCGCGCACCCAGCTCGCGCGCGGCTTCGCGCCGTGCAGCAGGTGCAGGAAATGACCGCCGATGGAGTCGTCGTCGGTCTCGACATCGATGCGCTTGCCGTTGTGGCTGTAGTGGTACCAGTACAGCAGCATGGAACCGAGCGAGGCCATCAGCTTGTCGGCGATGTCACGCGCGCCAGGATGGTTGTGGTCGTCCTTCTCGGGCGACAGGCAACCCAACACCGACACGCCGGTACGCATCACGTCCATCGGGTGCGCATAGGGCGGCAGCTCCTCGAGCGCGGCCTTCAAGGCCGCCGGCAGGCCACGCAGGGCTTTCAGCTTGGCCTTGTAACCGGCGAGTTCGGCGACGTTCGGCAGTTTGCCGTGCACCAAGAGGTGCGCGATTTCCTCGAATTCGCAGGTGGTGGCGATGTCGAGGATGTCGAAGCCGCGGTAGTGCAGATCATTGCCGCTGCGGCCGACGGTGCACAGCGCCGTGTTGCCGGCGGCGGTACCGGACAGGGCCACCGACTTCTTGGGTTTCGGCAGGGTGCTCGGGGTATCGGACATGGGGGATCTCCTCTTTGATTCTTGGTGGTGCGACGCTGGCCGTCACTTGCTCTTCTGGAACAGCTCGTCGAGCTTGTCTTCGTAGGCGTGGTAGCCCAGGAAGTCATACAGCTCGGCACGGGTCTGCATGGTATCGATGACGTTCTTCTGCGTGCCGTCCTTGCGGATGGCCTGCATGACATTCAAGGCCGCCTTCTGCATGGCGCGGGTCGGCGACAGCGGGTAGAGCACCATGGCGATGCCCTGCGCGCCGAGTTCCTCGCGGGTGTAGTAAGGCGTGGTGCCGAACTCGGTGATGTTGGCCAGTACCGGCACTTTGACCTGGTCGCACACGGTCTTGTACATGGTGATGTCGGTCATGGCCTCGGCGAAGATCGCGTCGGCGCCGGCTTCGACGAAGGCGCAGGCGCGATCGATCACACCCTGCAAACCCTCCACCTGCAGCGCGTCGGTGCGCGCCATCAAGACGAAATCTGCGTCGGTCTTGGCATCCACCGCGGCTTTCACGCGGTCGACCATTTCGTCCTTGGATACCACTTCCTTGCCGGGACGGTGGCCGCAGCGCTTCTGCGCGACCTGGTCTTCGATGTGCGCGGCGGCGGCGCCGGCCGCGATCATCTGCTTGACGGTACGCGCGATATTGAACGCGCCGCCCCAGCCGGTATCGATGTCGACCAAGAGCGGCGTCTCGACCTGGGTGGTGATGCGACGCACGTCGGTCAGCACGTCGTCCAGCGAGGTCATGCCGAGATCGGGCAGGCCGTAGGAGTAATTGGCGACGCCCGCGCCCGACAGGTAGATGGCGCGATAGCCGGTGCGCTTGGCCATCATCGCCGCGTAGGCGTTGACGGTGCCGATGATCTGCAACGGGCGTTCTTCACGCAGGGCAAGGCGGAAACGGCCGCCGGCGGTCAGTGACTGCGTCATGGATTCTCCTTCAGGTGTTTCTCGATGTTGTGGCGCGCCGAGCTGATGTGACGGCGCATGAGCATTTCCGCGAGATCCCCATCGCGCGCTTCGATGGCTTCGACGATGCGCTGATGTTCGGCCAGGGCCTTTTGCGGCCGGTTGGCGTAGGCGCTGAACTGGTAGCGGTACATGCGAATGCGGTGATAGAGCTCGCCGATCAAAAGCTCGGTCAAGGCGGCATTGTGGCTGCCGTGGATGACCCGGTAGTGGAAATCAAAATCGCCTTCCTGCTGGAAGTAGGCGGTATCGGCCTTCAGGGCTTCGTCCTGCTCGTGGGCGGCCAGCAGGTCCTTCAAGCCACCGATCTCTTCCGCGCTCATGTTGAGCGCGGCGAGACGCGCGGCCATGCCTTCCAGCGCCTCGCGCAGGTAATAGAGCTCGATGAGCGCGGCATGATCGAGCGACGCGATGCGGATGCCGACATGCGGCGTTCGTTCCACCAGGCGGCGCGATTCCAGGCGGCGCAGCGCTTCGCGCAGCGGGCCGCGACTGGTGTGGAAGCGCTCGGCGAGTTCGGTCTCCCCGACCCGCGAGCCCGGCGCGATGTCACCGCGCACGATGGCATCCTGCAAGGCCTCGAACACACGGTCGGCCGAGGTGCGTAAGGCTCTGTCGTCTTCGAGCGCAGGGTTGTACACGGGTATTGTCGACAATGTCGCCGGATAAAACCGGACCATAGCCGTGTCTTGGCCTAACGGTCAACCCTTATTGTCGACAATCTAGCCTAGGGTTGAGCGTACTTATCGGGCGGTAACCGGATCAGCCGGTGGAAGTTGTCGGTGGTGGCGGCCGCGAACGCGAGCGGTGACTCGCCGCGCAGGGTGGCGAGAAACTCTGCCGTGTGGCGCACATAGGCCGGCTCGTTTTGCTTGCCACGCTTGGGCACCGGCGCAAGCCACGGCGCATCGGTCTCGACCAGCACTCGCTCCAGCGGCACCTGCCGCGCGACCGTCTGCAGGGCCGTGGCGGTCTTGAAGGTGACGATGCCGGAAAGGGAAATGTAAAAGCCGAGATCCATGGCGGCGCTCGCGGTGTCCCAATCGTCGACAAAGCAGTGCATGACGCCGCCCACCTCCTCCGCCTGCTCTTCGCGCAGCACACGGATGACATCGGCAGCCGCCTCGCGGCAGTGGATGATGAGAGGCTTGGCGACCTCGCGCGCAGCACGGATGTGGCGACGGAAGCGCTCGCGCTGCCATTCGAGGTCGCCTTCGCTGCGAAAGTAATCGAGGCCGGTCTCGCCGATGGCGACCACGTAATCCTGGCCGCCCTCCGTCACCAGTTCCTCGAGGGTCGGTTCGCGCACCGGGGTGTCGGTATTCGGATGCACGCCGACCGAGCACGAGATCTCGCGGTAGGTCCGCGCCAGCTCGCGCACCCCGGGATAGGACTCGAGATCGACCGATACGCACAGCATGTGGCCGACGCCGGCCGCCGCGGCGCGCTCCAGGATGCCTTCAAAGCCGGCTTCCCCGCCCTCGATCAAGGGCAGGTGACAATGGGAATCGACAAGTTGCATGGCGCGGGTCCGGACAATGCTGGCAGCGTGGGAAGCGCGGCGACAGCCACCGCGCGCGCTTACATGGTGTGGGTCTGGCGGTCGGACTTCAAGGCGCCGGCCAGCTGGGTCTCAATCTTGTTACGGGTCGCGCCGTTGTCCAATTCGCTGAACTGCACGCCGATGCCGGCGGTCTTGCCGCCTTGCGCGCCGCGCGGGGTGATCCACACCACCCGACCAGCCACCGGCAGCTTCTCCTTGCTGTCGGTCAAGGTCAGCAACATGAACACTTCGTCGCCTATCTTGTAGACCTTGTTGGTGGGGATGAACAAGCCGCCGTTCTTCACGAACGGCATGTAGGCGGCATACAGCGAGCTCTTGTCACGTATGGTCAGGGACAGGATGCCCTGGCGCGGGTTCTTGCCGACGGCGCTCATGACGCGTTCTCCAACTGCATGCTTTTCATCCACGCTTGCCACAGGTTTTCGATCACTTCGGCGCCGCGCACGCCGCTCGAACGCAGCACCATCGCGCGACTCGCACCCACCAGATCGACATAGGACAACAGGCTGTCGAAGTGTAATTTATCTGAGATTTCCTGCAACTGGCGTTGACTGTTGGCGGACAGCCGCAACTGCGGCGGCAGGTGTCCGGCGCGCATCTGGGCCGCTGCCTGCAGGCTGAGTTCGAGGGTGTCGAGGTAGCGCCGGATGTCGACATCGGCGAAGCTCCGCGCCACCTCCAATGCGTTGCCGCGCCCGTCGAGATGGGTGCGCAGCGCGGCGATGACATCGTTCATGAGCTGCGGGCGGGCCGAGTCGAGCTGCGCCAGCACTTCGAGCGGCGCGCCGCACAGGGTCAGCGCGTCCAAGGCCGGCGCCTTGTCGCGATTCGCCAGCTGCGCGCGCAGCCACTGTTCGCGCACCTCCCACTCCGGCAGCGCGAAATTGAGGCGCTGGCAACGGCTGTGAATGGTGGCCGGCAGCAGCGCCGGGCGGCTCGCCACCAGCAACAGCAAGGCGCTGGCGGGCGGCTCTTCGAGGATCTTGAGCAGCGCGTTGGCGGCGGCGTTGTTCATGGTATCGGCCGGGTAGACGATGCCGATCTTGCGCCCGTGGTAGTGGGCTTTGAGCGTGAAGAACTCGATCAGCTCGCGCACCTGGTCGATGACGATCGACTTGCGCTCCTCTTCCAGCGTCAGGAGTTTCAGATCCGGATGGTTCCCACTGGCGGTCAACAGGCAACCCCGGCATTCGCCGCAGGCCTGGCCGTCGGGCGGGCGGCGTTCGCACAACAGTCCGCGCGCGAAGTGGTCGGCGAAGGCGAACTTGCCCAAGCCTTCGCGTCCGCACAGCAGGTAGGCGTGGCCGAGCGCGTCGCGCGCCGCGCGATCGATGAGATCCGCCCACGCCGCGGCCAGCCATGGATACGGCGCGCTCATGGCAACCGTTCCGACAGCTGTCGGCGAATGTCGCGATGGACCTGGTCCATGGCCTGGCTTGCATCGATGACGGCGAAGCGCCGCGGTTCTTGCGCGGCGCGCGCGAGGTAGGCCGCGCGCACGCGCTCGAAGAACTGCACTTTCTCGCTTTCGAAGCGATCGGCGGCGCTGCGCGCGCGGGCACGACCCAAGCCCACTTCCGGTGGCGCATCGAGCAGGATGGTCAAGTTCGGCGCGAGATCGCCGTGCACGAGGCGCGCGGCGCTGTCGATGTGCGCCGTCGACAGACCCCGTCCGCCGCCCTGGTAGGCATAGGTGGCATCGGTGAAGCGATCGCAGACCACGGTCTCCCCGCGTGCCAGGGCCGGACGGATGAGCTGTTCGAGGTGCTGCGCGCGCGCCGCGAACATCAGCAACAGCTCCGCCAGCGGCGCGATCGGCACTTCGTTGTGTTCCAGCACCAGCGCGCGTACCCGCTCGCCGAGCTCGGTGCCGCCGGGCTCGCGCGTCAATGTGACCGGGCGGCCCTGGTCGCGCAGCCACGCGGCGACACAGGCGACCGCGCTGGTCTTGCCGACGCCCTCGATGCCTTCCAGGGTAATGAATGCGGCGCCGGTCATCGATTGCCTCGCAGTTGGAAACGCCGCACGGCATCGTCGTGTTCGGACAGGCTGGCGGAAAATTGGTGACTGCCGTCACCACGAGCGACGAAGTACAGGGCATTGCCGCCTGCCGGCGTGACGGCGGCGTCGAGCGCGGCGGCGCCGGGCAGCGCGATGGGCGTCGGCGGCAGCCCTTTGCGAGTGTAGGTGTTGTACGGCGTGTCGCGTTCCAGGTCGGCGCGCCGGATGTTGCCGGCGTAATTCTCGCCCATGCCGTAGATGACGGTCGG
Source organism: Pseudomonadota bacterium (assembly GCA_016719885.1). Classification (NCBI taxonomy): domain Bacteria; kingdom Pseudomonadati; phylum Pseudomonadota; species Pseudomonadota bacterium. The sequence goes on from JADJYF010000003.1 coordinate 56,839, forward strand.
ATCGGTCTGCAGCTTCATGCCGTTCTTGAGGCGACGCACGAACACGCCGGCGATGGCGGGCCGTTCCTCGGGCCGCGCGGTTTCCTTTTCGACGATGGAGGCCATGATCAGGATGTCATACGGCGTCTTGTAGGGCAGCGCCGTATCGCGACGTTGCCAGGCGGCGTCCAGCTCCTTGCGCATGCGGGCGTGGGCGCGCTTGAGCAAGGCCAGGTCCGTGGTTTCGGCCTTGAAGTGATAGGTCGACGGAAAGAACCAACCCTCGGCTGACTCACCGGCCAGTCCCACGGCGGCCATGATGTCGGCGTCATCGCGCGCTGCGAGGCTGTGCACCACGTAGGGATGAGCGTCGAGCACGCGACGCATGTCGGCGAAACGCGAGCCCTCGACGAAGGTGATGGCGAAGGTCTTGGTGCGGCCCTTGATCATTTTTTCCAGCAAGGACGACGGCGTGTCGGTCGGCAGCACTTCATAGGTGCCGGCCTGCAAGGCGCCGGCCACGCCAGCCCACCGTACCCGCCATTGAAAATAGCCGCGGCTCGACACCAGCCCCGCGCTCTCGAGGCGGGTCGCCACCTGGTTCAAATCGGCTCCGCTCGGTACCGTGAACAGCAGCGCATGATTGACCGCGACGCGTGTGCGCATCGCCTTGCGACTGGCGTTGTCGAATGCCGCGATTGCGACCGCGAGCACTACGATCGCGGCCAGCGACACGAGAAGTGCGCGGCGCAAAGTCATGGCACCACTCCTGCGACGCGCAGGCTTGCGCCAAGCCGCGCGACCGTGCCGGCCGTGGCAAGGCTGAGGCGCGCGTCGTCGTGATCGATGCGTTCCACGGCGCGCAGCCCCATCACCGAATTACACAGGAACATTTGCATCGATGCGTCAAGCTGCTCGAGCCGTAGATCGGTCACGCAGGGGTTCAAGCCGTGCGCCGGCGCGATGTCGAGCACCGCCTCGCGCACCACGCCGGCGATACCGCAACGGGACAGGTCCGGGGTCAGCAAGCTGTCGCCCTGCACCACGAACACATTGCTGCGTATGCCCTCGATGACGCGATCGTCGATGTCCAGCATCAGTCCTTCGAAATATTCCGGCGCCGGCCACTCGGCGCTCGCCAATACCTGCTCGAGACGGTTGAGATGCTTGATGCCGGCGAGCCGTGGCTGGTGCCCAAGTCGCTGGCGGCAAACCCATACGCTGACGGGCCGCGCGACGTCCGCCTCGAGGTCGCCAGGCCATGCCTGCAGGCTGACGATGCGGCGCGGACGAGCCTCGGCGGGTGGACGGTAACCGCGCCCGCCGCTGCCGCGGGTCACGACTATCTTGATGACCGCCTCGCTGTGCGAAGCCAGCAACGCAAGCGCTTCGTGGCGCAACAGTGCGGGCTCGGGCGGCGGTAAGGACAGCGCCACGCAGCCACGAGCGAGGCGCGCCATGTGCGCGTCCCACGCCAGCAGCCGGCCGTCGCGCACGGCCACGGTCTCGAACAGGCCGTCGCCGTAGGCGAGACCGCGATCGAGAAGCAGTGAACTGTCGCAAGGTTGTCCGTCAAGCAGCATCATGGCGGCGTGCCCGGGTGGGCGACGCGTGTGGCTGACGTCACACGCGCCATGACAGCGTCAGAACTGGCGGAACACCAGCGTGCCGTTGGTGCCACCGAAGCCGAACGAGTTGGAAAGCGCCACCTTGATCTTCATCGGACGCGCCACGTTCGGCACGTAGTCGAGGTCGCACTCCGGATCGGGCGTGGTGAGATTGATGGTGGGCGGCGCCACCTGGTCGCGGATCGCGAGGATGGAGAACACCGCTTCGGCGCCGCCGGCCGCACCCAGCATGTGCCCGACCATGGACTTGGTCGAACTCATGGCGAGCTTGTAGGCGTGTTCCTTGAATACGCGTTTGACCGCTTCGGTCTCGGCCTTGTCACCGGCCGGCGTCGACGTGCCATGGGCGTTGATGTAGTCGATGTCTTCCGGATTGAGCTTGGCATCGGCCAGCGCCAACTCCATGCAATCGGCCGCGCCTTCGCCGTTCGGCGACGGGGCGGTCATGTGGTAGGCATCGCTGTTCATGCCGAAACCGACCAGCTCGGCATAGATGCGCGCGCCGCGCTTCTGCGCATGCTCGAGCGACTCCAGAACCAGCACGCCGGCGCCGTCGGCGAGCACGAAACCGTCACGCTCGGCATCCCACGGACGGCTGGCCGCCGTCGGGTCGTCGTTGCGCGTCGACAGCGCCTTGGCCGAAGCGAAGCCGCCGATACCGGTCGGACAAGTGGCGAACTCCGCGCCGCCGGCGATGATGATGTCCTGCTCACCGCGCTCGATGGTGCGGGCAGCCAGACCGATGCAATGCGCGCCGGTCGAACACGCCGACACGATGGCGTAATTCGGTCCCTTGAAGCCGTATTTGATCGAGAGATTGCCGGACACCATGTTGATGATGTTGCTCGGCACGAAGAACGGCGAAATGCGCCGCGGGCCGCCATCGAGAAAGGACTGGTAGCCTTTCTCGATGCCCGGCAGGCCGCCGATACCGGAGCCGATGATGGTGCCGATGCGCTTGGCGTTGGCTTCCGTGACCACCACGCCGGCGTCTTCAATCGCCTGGATGGCGGCCGCCAACCCGTAATGGATGAACGGGTCCATCTTGCGCGCTTCCTTGGCGGGAATGAACTGCGTGATGTCGAAATTCTTGATTTCGCCCGCAATCCTTGCGGAAAACCCGGACGCGTCAAACGACACGATCGGCGCAATGCCGCTCACCCCGTTCTTCGTGTTTTGCCACGACGACTCGACCGTGTTGCCATTGGGCGCAACCAGTCCCATGCCTGTAACCACCACCCGCTGCGCCAACTTGACTGTACCTCTTGCCGGGATCTAGAAATGGAAAAGGCCGCGTTCTGGAACCGAATCGCGGCCTTATCGCAAATGCTTGTGGGTATTATGAATCCAGATGATCGTTGATGTAATTGATGGCCTGCTGAACGGTCGTGATCTTTTCAGCTTCTTCATCAGGAATTTCAGTCTTGAATTCCTCTTCGAGCGCCATTACCAGTTCGACCGTGTCAAGCGAGTCCGCACCCAAATCATCGACAAATGATGCTTCGTTAGTGACCTCTTCTTCTTTGACCCCTAATTGCTCGACGACGATCTTCTTGACACGTTCTTCAACGCTACTCATCGCTTGAAGTTCCTCCCAATGATGGTGCCGCCTTGATTGCGGCGCATGCTAGTTTAGTGAAAACCGACCAAACTGCAAGAAAACTTTAATGGTTTGCTTGCAGTAACCCTTTGAAATCAACTTTAAAAACTTCACAGACCCGTATCGCCGGGCACGCGCTGTCGAGGCTCCTCGGGGAACCGCGGCGACGATTATGTCAGGCCATGTACATCCCGCCATTGACGTGGATCGTCTCGCCGGTGATATAGCCCGCCAGCGGCGAAGCCAGGAACGCGACCACCGCCGCCACCTCCTCCGCCGAGCCCATGCGTCCCATCGGGATCTGGCCCAGGGCGGCGTCGCGCTGCTGCTGGGTCAGCTTGCGCGTCATGTCGGTGTCGATGAGTCCCGGCGCGACCGCGTTGACCGTGATGTTGCGGCTCGCCACTTCGAGCGCCATCGATTTTGTAAAGCCGACCACGCCGGCCTTGGCCGCCGCGTAGTTGGCCTGGCCGGCATTGCCGGCGGCGCCGATCACCGAGGTGATGTTGATGATGCGGCCGAAGCGCGCCTTCAGCATGGTGCGCACGCAACGTCGGCTCAAGGAGAACACCGCGCTCAGGTTGGCGGCGATGACCGCGTCCCATTCGTCGTCTTTCATGCGCAACAACAGGTTGTCGCGGGTGATGCCGGCATTGTTGACGAGAACGTCTGGCGCCAGGCCGCGCTCGTCCATCTGCGCGAAGAAGGCGTCGATGGAGGCGCGATCGAGTACGTCGAGCGTGAGGCTTGCACGCAGCGCGCCACTCGCGCCGAACGCGGCCTCGATGGCATTCGTACCGGCTTGCGAGGTGGCCGTGCCGACCAGTTCGAAGCCGTCCTTCACCAGCTGTTGCGCGATGGCGAGACCGATGCCGCGGCTGGCACCGGTGACGAGAGCGAGACGTTTGGCGGTCATACCAGTTCGTTCCGAGCGAGGGCGATGAAATCACGCAGGCCGGCCGGCTCGTTCAAGGCCACGGTCTGCAGGTTCTTGTCGATACGCTTGATGAGCGGCGCCAGCACCTTGCCGGGGCCGCACTCCGCGACGTGCGTGACACCGGCGCGCGCGAACTGCTCGATGGTCTCAATCCAGCGCACCGGCGAGTAAAGCTGGCGGATCAGGGCATCGCGCATCGCGGCGGCCTCGCCGTGACTGGCGACGTCGACATTATGCAGCACGGTGATGCGAGGCGTCTCGAACTTGACCTCGGCCAGGCGCGCGGCAAAGGTTTCGGCGGCCGGCGACATCAGCGCGCAATGCGCGGGTACGCTGACCTGCAGTTTCATGGCGCGCTTGGCGCCCTTGGCACTGGCGATCGCGCAGGCCCGATCGACCGCCGCGCTGCTGCCGGCGATGACAATCTGGCCGGGGGCATTGAGATTCGCGCAGGCGCAAACGCCGCCCTCGGCCGCGGCTTCGGCACAGGCTGCCTGCAAGGGTTCAAGGTCTAGACCAAGGATGGCGGCCATCGCGCCTTCGCCCGGTGGCACCGCCTGCTGCATGAGGCGACCGCGTTCGGCGACCAGGCCGACGGCGGTGGCGAACTCGAGCGCGCCGGCACACACCAGGGCCGAGTACTCGCCGAAGCTGTGGCCGGCGATCACCGTGGGCAACGCGCCGCCTTCCTTCAGCCAGATATCCCAGGTCGCCACGCTCGCGGCAAGCAGCGCCGGTTGAGTGTTCTGGGTGCGATTGAGTTCGTCCTCGGGCCCGTCGTTGACGAGCTTGAACAGGTCGAAGCCCAGCACCTCGCTGGCCGCTTCATAGCGCGCCTTCACTTCGCCGAATTCGCCGGCGAGCGCGGCGACCATGCCCACGCTCTGCGAACCCTGGCCGGGGAAGGCGAAAGCGAGTCGGGATGAGGTCTGGGTCTGGCTCATGTGGCTTCGTTACCGGCAAGCATTTCTTCGAGAAGATGGCTGATGCGCTCCGGCACCGCCTTTTCGGTTTCGAGCACGGCGACGTCGATGGCATGGGCGAACGAAAGCGCGTCGGCGCTGCCGTGACTCTTGATGACGATGCCGCGCAGGCCGACCAGGCTCGCGCCGTTGTAGTTGCGCGGATCGGCACGGTCTTTCAGTGCCCTCAAGGCCGGCCGCGCCAGCAGGGCGCCGAGCTTGGACAGGAGGCCACGGGTGAATTCTTCCTTGGCGATGTCGCCCAGCATGCGCGCCACGCCTTCGCTGGCCTTCAAGGCCACGTTGCCGACGAAGCCGTCGCACACGATGACATCGACCTTGCCGGCGAAGATGTCGTCGCCCTCGACGAAGCCAACATAGTTGAGTGCGCTCTGTTCGAGCAGCACAGCGGTCTGCTTGACCCGGTCATTGCCCTTGATTTCTTCTTCGCCGATGTTGAGCAGGGCGACCGTCGGGTTCTGACGATTGTCGACCGCTTCGGCGAGCACCGCGCCCATCACCGCGAAGCGGAACAATTCCTCGGACGTCGAATCGACGTTGGCGCCGAGGTCGAGCACATGGGTCGATTTCAACTTGCCAGGCAAGGTCGCGCAGATCGCGGGGCGGTCGATGCCGGGCAGGGTCTTCAGCACGAAACGCGCGATGGCCATCAGCGCGCCGGTGTTGCCGGCGCTGACACAGGCCATGGCGCGTCCGTCCTTGACCTGGTCGATGGCCTTGCGCATCGACGACTCGCGCTTGCCGCGCAAGGCCGACGACGGCTTCTCGTGCATCTCCACCACCTGCGACGCGTGCTCGATGCTGACGCGGGCATGGCCGCCGAGACCGCTGGCGGTCAGGGCCCGCTCGAGGGTCGGTTCGTCGCCCACCAGCACCAGTTCCAGGTTGGCATGGCGGGCAAGCGCCTGCGCGGCCGCGGCCACGGTTACCACCGGGCCGTGATCGCCGCCCATGGCATCGATTGCGATGCGTATCGTCACTGGAGGACGTGAGTGTCTTTCAGATCGAGGATGGAATGGTGTGAGTGCGGCAGCGAACGGTGCGACGTCCCCCCAAGGACGTCGAGCCGCTCACCGGGCGACTGGATTATTCTTTGTCCGCCAGGACCTTCTTGCCACGGTAGTAGCCGTCGGGGCTGACATGGTGGCGCAGATGGGTCTCGCCGGTGGTCGGCTCTTCCGACAGGGCCGGGTTCTTCAATCGATCGTGGGAACGACGCATGCCCCGGCTCGAAGGGGTCGGTTTGTTCTGTTGGACTGCCATGATGCACTCTCCGCTTCAAATATTCCGTCTGTCTTCACTCTTGCTCGCGTGACTTGAGCAGATCCGCCAAGCCCGCGAACGGCTGCTTGCGATCGCTTGCGACCGCCTGCGCCTCGAAACTGTCGTCTGCCGGGCAGTCCTTGCGCTCATGCATGGGCGCCAAGGGACAACTCAACAAAATTTCGTCCTCTATCACCTCGCGCAACGGCAGCATGCCGTCGACGAGTTCCACACTGTCCTCTTCGTCGTGATCCTGCGACGCTGGCGCCTTGACATGCGCGACCAGGTCCATGTTCACGGTCACCGGCCATGCCGTCCATTCGAGACAGCGCTGGCAGTGGGCTTCGAGCGGCGCGGTTATGCGCGCCTCGATGCGAAAGCCGCCGCCGTCTCGCGCGCTGCAACCAAGCTCCACCGTCACCGCGCCGGTCACCCGGTAGGGCTCGTCGATACGCGCCAGGCGCGCCGGGCTCAATACACCGCTCAGCACCCCCGTGCCCGCCGCGAGTTGGCGGCATTCGATCTGTTCGGGTAGTTCGCTGGCCATGAGGGCGCGGTAGTATAGGCCAAACATCAGCGAGTTAGAACACGAGATTTCATGTCCGGCCCGGCCTCGTCCAATGCGCCCCCCCGCCGCGCCTCAGCCCGCTTGCTGCTCGCGTCCTCGTCCGTCTACCGCCGTGCCCTACTCGAGCGCTTCGGCTGGCCGTTTTCGTGCCGGGCGCCGCACGTCGATGAGCGCGCATTGCCGCACGAAGCGCCCGTTGAGTTGGTCAGACGCCTGTCGCTGGCCAAGGCGCGTGCGCTGGTCGACGAGGCGCCCGACGCACTCATCATCGGCAGCGATCAGGTCGCGGTGCTCGACGGTCGCATGCTCGGCAAACCGGGCGACGAGCCGCGCGCGGTGGCCCAACTCGAAGCCGCCTCGGGACGCACCGTGCATTTCCTGACCGGCTTGTGCCTGCTCGATGCCGCCCGCGACACTCATGAACTCGCGGTGGTCGCCACCGAAGTCCGCTTCCGTACGCTGACGTCGGACGCCATCCGCAACTACGTGCGCCGCGAACAGCCCTTCGATTGCGCCGGCAGTTTCAAGTGCGAGGGGCTGGGCATCGCCTTGTTCGACGCGATCACGTCCGACGACCCGACGGCCTTGATCGGGCTGCCGTTGATCGCGCTGCGCGCCATGCTGGAACGGGCCGGATTCGATGTCCTGGCCGGTTCACCATGACCAGCCGCGGGTACTGACCAGCGTGCTCAGCATCGATACGCCGGTGCGCTTCAAGAGGCCTTCGACGGAATAGTCGCGGGGCGTGAAGTCGACGATTTTCTCCGCGCCGATGACATCGCGGGCGACGCCACCGGCCGAGCCGAATTCGTCCACCAGCCCGAGCTCCAGTGCCTGGGTGCCGGTCCACACCAGCCCCGAGAAGATGTTCGGGTCTTTGCTGAGCTTGTCGCGGCGTTTCTTCTGTACGGTATTGACGAATTGCTGATGGATCTCGGCGAGCAGCTTGTGCACGTGCTCGACGTGCACCGGGTCCAGGTCGCTGAACGGATCGAGGAACCCCTTGTTCTCACCGGCCGTGAACAGGCGCCGCTCGACGCCGAGCTTGCCGAGGCTGTCGACGAAGCCGAAGCCGTCCATGCGCACGCCGATGGAGCCGACCAGGCTGCCCTTGTCGGCGTAGATCTTGTCAGCTGCCGCCGCCACGTAATAGCCGCCTGAAGCGCAGATGTCCTCGACCACCGCGTACAGCGGGATGTCGGGATATTTTTCGCGCAGGCGAAAGATCTCGTCATTGATATAGCCGGCCTGGACCGGGCTGCCGCCGGGGCTGTTGATACGCAGGATGACGCCGGCGGTCGACGAGTTCTCGAAGGCCGCGCGCAGGCCCTTCACCATGTTGTCCGCGCTCGCTTCGCTGCCGTGGGCGATGACGCCCTGCAGGTCGACCAGCGCGGTGACCTTGCCGCCGCCCATGGTCGCGACGTTCCAGTCCGAGGGCAGCGACATCAACATGAAGCCGCTGACATAGAGCACCGCCAGCAGCTTGAAGAAAATGCCCCAACGCCGCGCGGCGCGCTGTTCGCGCAGGAATTCGAAGGACATGCGCTCGAACAGCCGGTTTTCCAGGCCGGTGGACGGTTCGCCGCTGGCCGGCTTGGAAGTGGATGGCGGGTCTTGCTCGGGATTGTCCCAGCCCATGGCCTGTGCTCCTGGCTTAGATCATCGTGGAAAGGCGTTGGTTGAACCCGGCGACGGCATCGGCGAGTTCGTGTATCGCGTCGACCACCAGCGCCGGCCGATGTTCGAGCAGGCGCGCGCGCGGATGCGCGCCGTAGGTGACGGCGGCCGCGTGGGCGCCGGCGGCGTGCGCCATCACGAGGTCGAATTCGGTGTCGCCCACCATCAAGGCTTGCTCGGCCGGCGTATCCAGATCCCACAGGATGTCGCGCAGCATGGCCGGGTCCGGCTTGGGCGCGCATTCCTCTCCGCAGCGGCTGGTGGCGAAATAGTCGCCAACGCCACTCTCCTCCAGCGCGCGGTCTAGGCCGCGACGGCTCTTGCCGGTGGCAATCGCCAGCAGGTAGCCGGCGGCACGCAGCGCCGCGAGGCTCGCTTCGGCGCCGTCGAACAAGGGGCTCGGTATCGCGTGCAGACGCGCATAGCGATTGCGGTAGCCGTCGACGATCGCGCCGAGCCGGGCGGCGGGCAGGCGCGGCGCGAGCCGCGCGACCGCGTGGCCGAGGTCGAGGCCGATGATCTCGCGCACCGCGGAGGCCGCTGGCGGTGGCGCCCCCTCCCCGGCGAAGGCCTGCTGCATGGCGGTGACGATGCGCGCCTCCGAATCCATCAGCGTGCCGTCCCAGTCGAACACGATGAGGGTAATCATCCCGTCCGGCGCAGATCCTTGAGCAGCGCGTCGAGTTCGGCCGGCAGCGGCGCCTCGGCCTCGATGCGACGTGCGCCACTCTCGAAGGCAATCGACGCTGCGTGCAGGAACAGGCGCTTGAGCCCGCGTGCCGCCATGGCGCGGTTGAACTCGTCGTCGCCGTACAGGCGATCACCGGCCACCGAATGGCCGATGTGCTGGGCGTGGGCGCGGATCTGGTGCATGCGCCCGGTCACCAGCCGCAGGCTGACCAGGGAATGGTCGCCGACGGGCTCGACCTTCTCGACGATGGTTTGCGACGCCTTGCCGTCGCTGTTGACGCGCGCGCGCTTCTCGGCGCCCTGCTCGCGGTCGGCGGACAGGGCGGCGCTGATGGACTTGAGGTCGGCCGGCAAGACGCCGCGCATCAAGGCCACGTAGCGCTTCTCCATTTGGCGCTCGCGGATCTCCTCGTGGAGATTGCGCAACACGTCGACCTGCTTGGTGAGAATGAGGCAGCCCGAAGTGTCGCGGTCCAGCCGGTGAGCGAGATCGAGGCGCGCCACCGCCGGGCGCAGTTTGCGCGCAATCTCGATGACGCCGTAGGCGACGCCGGTGCCGCCGTGGCAGGCCAGGCCGGCAGGCTTGTCGACAATCAGGAAATGCTCGTCCTCGAACAGCACGGCGGCCTCGAGCTGTGCGAGGCGACTGTCGGGAATGTGGATCTCGCCCGGCGCGACGGCCACCACCGGCGGGATGCGCAGCACGTCGCCGGCGGACAGGCGGTAGTCGGGCTTGCAGCGTCCGCCGTTGACCCTCACCTGGCCGCTACGCAGCAGCTTGTACACCAGGCTCTTGGGCGCGGGCTTGAGCAGCAGCAGCAGGTAGTTGTCGATGCGTCGACCGGCGTGCTCCGCCGTGACGGTCTCGGCGCGCACCGCGGTACGCGTGCCAGAACTGGACGGATCGGTTTCGTGATTGCTGAGCAGGCTCAAGGTTGTTATAGTCCACGTCGATTTTCGCGCCCCAAGGGCACGGATTTTGAAAGCGGAAATGCCCTATACGATGGGAAGTTACGGCTAGGCTTCGAAGTATTTTAGCAATCCCGTCAGACGTTCTGCCCGCACGCACAGTTTCGCATCCGCGGGGGCAGGACGGTAGCAGTCAGCGTTTATCTGGTTCGAAACGCGGCTTAACACCGGTCTGACCGGGTCATCCCATGCGGGCTCCGCGCAACGGCGGCCGTGGCAGTCAACTCCACGTGCAGTGTATCAATCGAAGTCGGTTCGAGGCAGTCATGCCAGCACCGGCTGGGGTTCGCCAGTGTTTGGCGACGTCCGAGCACGCAAGTGCCGGAACTTTGCGGTTCCACTCGTACGCCTCTCGCTGAAGCCCCGTTACGGGACTTTTGACAATGAAAAGAATGCTGGTCAACGCGACCCAGCCGGAAGAGCTGCGCGTTGCATTGGTCGATGGGCAACAACTGTACGACCTCGACATCGAAGCAACGGGCAGAGAACAGAAAAAATCCAACATCTACAAAGCGAAGATCATCCGCATCGAGCCCAGCCTCGAGGCGGCCTTCGTCGATTACGGCGCCCAGCGCCACGGCTTCCTGCCGTTGAAGGAAATCTCCCGCTCCTATTTCAAGGACAAGGGTAAGGGCACCGGCGGCAACGGTGGCCGCGTCAACATCAAGGACGTCCTGTCCGAAGGCCAGGAACTGGTCGTACAGGTCGAGAAGGAAGAGCGCGGCAACAAGGGCGCGGCGCTCACCACCTTCATCAGCCTCGCCGGCCGCTACCTGGTGGCGATGCCCAACAATCCCCGTGCCGGTGGCGTGTCTCGCCAGATCGAGGGGGATGACCGAGACGAGGCTCGCGAGGCCATGTCCGGGCTCGAAATCCCCGAAAACATGGGGCTCATCCTGCGCACCGCCGGTGTCGGCAAGTCGACCGAAGAGCTGCAGTGGGACCTCGACTACCTCATGCAGCTGTGGAAGGCCATCGACGAGGCCGCCGAGAGCCGCAAGGCGCCGTTCCTGATCTTCCAGGACCGCAACGTCATCATCCGCGCCGTGCGCGACTACCTGCGCAACGACATCGCCGAGATCCTGGTCGACGACCGCAAGCTCTACGAGCAGGCCCAGGAGTTCATGCAGCAGGTCATGCCGCAGAACCTCAACAAGCTCAAGCTCTACGAGGACAGCGTGCCGCTGTTCACGCGCTACCAGATCGAAGGCCAGATCGAGACCGCCTTCGCGCGCTCGGTGCGCCTGCCCAGCGGCGGCTCCATCGTCATCGAGCCGACCGAGGCCCTGATCACCATCGATATCAACTCATCGAAAGCCACCCAGGGCGGCGATATCGAGGAGACCGCGACCCGCACCAACCTCGAAGCCGCCCAGGAAATCGGCCGCCAGATGCGGCTGCGCGACCTGGGGGGACTCATCGTCATCGATTTCATCGACATGCAGTCGGCCAAGAACCAGCGTGCGGTGGAGAACACCCTGCGTGATGCCGTGGCCGCCGATCGCGCACGCGTTCAGATCGGGCGCATCTCGCGCTTCGGCCTGCTGGAAATGTCGCGTCAGCGCCTGCGTCCGTCGCTCACCGAGTTCAGCCACGGGGTGTGCCCGCGCTGCGACGGCGTCGGCACCATTCGCAGCGTCAAGTCGACCGCCCTCGGTGTGCTGCGCCTCATCGAAGAAGAGGCCATGAAGGATTCCACCGCCAAGGTCACCGCCCAGGTGCCGGTGGATGTCGCCACCTTCCTGTTGAACGAGAAGCGTCAGGACGTGACCGGTATCGAGGCGCGCCAGGAAGTGCAGATCCTGCTCATTCCGAATCAGAATCTCGAGACCCCGCATTTCGAGATCCAGCGTATCCGTGAACAGGACCTGCCGAAGATGCATCTCGGTGAGTCCTACGAAATGGTCTCCGAGGTCGAAAGCCCGACGGTCGACCTGACGCGCAGCAAGCCCACCCCGCCGCAACAGCAGCCGCTGGTCAAGGACGTGGTGCGTGCCGCGCCCCAGCCGGAGCCGCCGCCCGCGCCGGCCGCCGACGCACCGCGCCCGGGCTTTTTCGCCAAGCTGTTCGGCGGCCTGTTCGGCGGTGGCGAAGCAGCGCCGGCGCCGGTGCAGCAGACCGGTCGCGCGCGCAGCGCTGGCGAAGAGCGCGGTCGTGGTGGCCGCGATGGCGAACGCGATGGACGTGCCGATGGCGGCCGTCGCAGCCGCGGTGGCGCCAATCGGCGCGGCGGTCAATCCAATCGTGAAGGTGGCAACCGCGAAAGCGGCAACCGCGGCGAGCAGGCCGGTCGTGAAGGCGGCAACCGTGAGCGCGCTAATCGCGACGGTGGCCAGCGCGAGGTCAACGGCAATCGCGAGCAACCCGCCGCGCGCGAAGCGGGCAACCGCGACACCGGCAATCGCGATACCGGTAACCGGGATGGCGGCAACCGTGACGGCGCGCCGCGCGAGGGCGGTGAACGTCGTCGCGGCCGGGGCCGCGGTCGCGGCAACCGCGACAACGCGCCGGTCGTCGACGCCGAAACGGGCGTGGTCAACGACGAGCAACCGCGCGGCGGCGATGGCGAAGGCAACAGCGGTGGCCGTGGTCGCCGCGATGGCCGTCGTGAACGCCCGCGCCGCGAAGAGCAGGCCGGCGCCGTGGCGCTGGTCGAGGTCGCCGACGACGCGCTGTCCGAGACGGTGGAAGCCACGACGACCGTGGCCGCGCATGGCCTCGACGAGTTCAATACGCCGCGCTACGACTACGACGAAGACCCGACCGAGAGAAACCCCAATCCGGTCCCGGAGAACGTGCAGGTGATCGCCGCCGCGGAAGACGAGCCGGCGCCACTGGTCGAAGACGACAAGCCGACGCCGGTCGCGGTGCAGAACCATTTCGAGTTCGAGCCGTCCGAGGCGCCGACCGTGGTGGCCGGTACCGACGCCGAAGTCGAAGCCGCGCCGCCCAGCGCCGCGGTGGAGGAAACGGTGCCGAGCGTTGCTGAAGCGGTGCCGGTGGCGGCCGCGCCGGCTGCAGGCGTCGAGGAAGAGGAAATCCAACCGACCGCCGACCCGGCCAGCGTCGCACCCATCGCCGCCGCCCATCACGGTGAGGACGACGACGACGACAATCGCGGCAACCGGGTCTGAGTCTCTACGGCTGCGGTCGCGCAAGGTGACCGCAGCCTGCTACTCCAGCATTTCGCGCGTGGCGCGGAAGTTGATCTCCGGAAAGCGTTCCTGTGCAAGCCCGAGGTTGACCATCGACGGCGCGAGGTAGGCCAACTGCCCCGCGCCATCGATCGCCAGGTACTGGCCCGAGTGGGCCTTGAGCTTGTCGATGTCCGCGTCCTTGGCCGCCGTCACCCAGCGTGCCGTCTGCACCGAGATCGGTTCGAAGATGCACTCCACCGAGTATTCGTACTTCAGCCGCCACGCCACCACGTCGAACTGCAGCACACCCACCGCGCCGAGCACGATGTCGTTGCGGTTGATGTAGCTGAACACCTGCGCGGCGCCCTCCTCGCACAGCTGCGTCAGGCCCTTGATCAGCGCCTTGCTCTTCAAGGGATCCGCGGTGCGCACGCGGCGGAACAGTTCGGGGGCGAAACTCGGAATGCCGAAGAACTTGAATTTCTCTCCTTCGGTGAAAGTGTCGCCAATCTGGATGGTGCCGTGGTTGTGGATGCCGATGATGTCGCCGGCCCACGCCGACTCGGTGGCGTCACGGCCTTGGGCCATGAAGCGGATGGCATTGGGCAACTGCACCTGGCGAGCGAGGCGCACGTTGTAGAACTTCTTGCTGTCCTGGTACTGCCCGGAGCAGATCCGCACGAAGGCGATGCGATCGCGGTGATTGGGGTCCATGTTCGCCTGGATCTTGAACACGAAGCCGGAAAAGCTCGGCGCGTCGGCCGGTACTTCGCCCTGCGTGGTGTCGCGCGGCAAGGGGCCGGGCGCGTATTCGACGAAGGCGTTCAGCAGCTCGCGCACGCCGAAATTGCGCAGCGCCGTGCCGAAGAACACCGGCGTGATGCGCCCGGCGAGATAGTCCTCTTCGTTGAACTCGGTGCCCGCGCCTTCGATGAGTTCGATTTCCTCCATCAGCGTCTTGGTGCTCTCGGGAAAGCGTTGCCGCGCTTCCTCGAGCGAGATCTGCTCGGCCTCCTCGCGCTGGTCGTTGTCGCCGCCACGCACGTAGGGGATGACGGTGCGGGTGCGAAAATCGAAAATGCCATCGAAATGCTGCCCGGAGCCCAGCGGCCAGGTCACCGGCGCGCATTTGATCTTGAGCACGGTCTCGATTTCGTCGAGCAGGTCCAGCGGATCGCGGGCATGGCGATCGAGCTTGTTGATGAAGGTGATGACCGGCGTATTGCGCAGGCGACACACGTCCAGCAGCTTGATGGTGCGGTCTTCCACGCCGCGCGCGGCATCGATGACCATCAGCGCCGAGTCGACGGCGGTCAGGGTGCGGTAGGTGTCTTCCGAGAAGTCTTCGTGACCGGGCGTGTCGAGCAGGTTGATGACGCGGTCGCGATAATCGAACTGCATCACCGAGGATGTCACCGAGATGCCGCGCTGCTTTTCAATTTCCATCCAATCCGAGGTCGCATAGCGCGCGCTCTTGCGCGCCTTGACGGTGCCGGCGATGTTGATTGCCCCGCCGAGCAGCAGCAGCTTCTCGGTGACCGTGGTCTTGCCGGCGTCGGGGTGGGAGATGATGGCGAAGGTGCGACGACGCGCGATTTCTTGTTGGCTGGTGGACATGGTGTGCTGCGTTGAATGAGATGCTTTGGAGCGGGTGACGATTGCAAGCGGCTGCCCGCCGCTCAGGGCGTTTCGAGGATTACGTAGGCCACCACGAAACCGCCCTCGTCGGTGAGCGAGATGTGGCTTGCCGAGATGCCCATTTCGGTGAACAGGCGGGCCGCCTGGCCGGACACGCCGAGATTGGGTTTGCCACTCGGCGAATGCACGACGTACATCTGGCGCGGCGCCACGCCTTGCTTGAAGCCCGTGCCGAGCGCCTTGGAGGTCGCTTCCTTGGCCGCGAAGCGCATGGCCAGGAAGCGCCCCGGGTTGCGCGTGCGCGCGAAGTCGCGCAGTTCGCTGTCGGAGAGGATGCGTTCCGGAAAGCGCATGCCGAAGCGTTCGTAGGATTCGCTGAAGCGGCGGATCTCCGCCATGTCGACGCCGATGCCGCGGATCACGGTGCGGCCTTGCGCATCGCCAGTTTCATTTCCTCGACCGCGCCGGTCATGCCGACGAACAGCGCGCGCGCCACGATGGAATGACCGATGTTGAGGTCGCGTATCACCTCGATGGCGGCGATCGCCGCGACGTTTTCATAGTGCAGGCCATGGCCGGCGTTGACGATGAGACCGGCGGCGGCGGCCCGCGCCGCGCCGGCTTGGATCAGTGCTAGCTGCTTAGCCTGTTGCCCGGCCTCCGTGGCGTCGGCATAGGTGCCGGTGTGCAGTTCGATGGCGGCCACGCCGAGGCGCGCGGCGGCATCGATCTGCGCTTCGCTGGGGTCGATGAACAGGGACACTTCGATGCCGGCGCGCGCCAGGTGGGCGCACAGCGGGCCGAGCTGTTCGTAGCAGGCGACGACATCGAGGCCGCCTTCGGTGGTCAGCTCGGCGCGGCGCTCCGGCACGATACAGCACGCCCATGGCCGCACCGCGCAGGCGATGGACACCATCTCGTGGGTGGCCGCCATCTCGAGGTTCATGGGCACTTCGAGGCTGCGGCGCAGCTGGTGAACGTCGGCGTCCTGGATATGGCGCCGGTCTTCACGCAGGTGAATGGTGATGCTGTCGGCGCCACCGACCTCGGCGGCGCGCGCGGCAATCGCGAGATCCGGGTAACGGGTACGGCGTGCCTGGCGCAGGGTCGCGACGTGGTCGATGTTGACTCCGAGATTCATGCTTCAAGTTCTCTGCGGCGGCAAGCGCGTGGTGATCGAAAATGCCGGCGCAATTCTACGGCTTTCCGCCCGCCAGCGCTTCGAACAGCTTGCGCGACGTCAGCGGGCGGCCATCGAGATGGTGATTGAGCACATGACGCATGAGGTGCTTGGCCTCGCGCAGTGCCTGGGGTGACAGCGGTTCCTCCGCCGCCAATGCCAGCAGGGTCGCGCCGTGCACCTTCGAGCCGGTGGCTTCGGGCCCGACCGGTACCGCGCCGCGCTCGACGTCGTAGTGATAGCACGCCTCGGCCGCGAGCGCCTGGTCGCCGCCCGCCTCGCAATCGAGCTGCAGGCCGAAGCCGAGCGCATCCAAGAGCTGCTTCTCGAAGCGTCTCAGGATCTCCTCGATGGCGCCCTCGCCGGCCAGCGCCGCCAACGTGGCGCAATAGATCTCGAAAAGTTCATGGTTGGGATCATGGCTGGCGGTCAGGCGCATGACGAGTTCGTTGACATAGAACAGGCAGTAGAGACGCTCACCCGCCAGCATAGGCGGATGGGCCAAGGGTTCGGCGCGCACCAGGTTCATGAGTTCACCGCGGCCGACGAGCTGCAGGCGCAAAGGCACCAGTGGCTGGAGGCTGGCGGCCAGCGCCGAGTTGCGCCGCAAAGCGCCGCGCGCCACCGCCGCCACGCGTCCACGGGTCTCGGTCAGGAATTCGACGATGAGGCTGGTCTCACGGTAGCGGCGACTGTGGAGCACGTAGCCTGAATCATCGGCGGCGTCGGTGGCCATGTCAGTGAGCAACGGCCTGTAGGTGCGAATTCATTCCCACCTACATGGGCGCGTGACATGGGCACACTTCAATCGCCCAGCCCCAGCGGCTGCATGGCCTCGGCGCTGTCGGTCCAGCCGCGCCGGGTCTTGACCCATACGCGCAGAAACACACGCCGCTGCAGCAGTTGCTCGAGATCCTGGCGCGCCTCGGTCGAGATGCGCTTCAACAGCTCGCCGTCCTTGCCGATCACGATGGATTTTTGGCTGTCGCGTTCCACCCAGATGGTCGCGAGGATGCTGGTGAGGTTGTCCTCGTCCTTGAAATCGTCGATCAGCACCGTGGTGCGATAGGGCAACTCGTCGCCGAGGAAGCGCAGGGTTTTCTCGCGAATGATCTCGCTGGCGAAGAAGCGCTCCGGGCGGTCGGTGATCTGGTCGTGGGGATACAGATGCGCACGTTCGGGCATGGCACGACTGAGTTCGTTCACGAGATCATCGACGCCCGAGCCCGTGCGCGCGCAGATCGGAATGATGGCGGCGAACTGCTTGTTCGCGCTGAGTTCCGCGATCAGCGGCAGGAGATCCGCTTTCGATTTCAGGAGATCGTGCTTGTTGAGCGCCAGCACTATGGGCAGACCGGCCTCGCTCAGCATGTCGTACACGACCTGGTCGTCGGCATGCCAATAGCGTGCGTCGGCAACCAGCACCGCGCGGTCGACATCGCCCAGCGCGTGGCGCACCTGGCGGTTCATCTGGCGGTTGAGTTCGTTCTTGGGATGACGCTGCCAGCCCGGCGTGTCGACGAACACCAACTGCGTGTCGTCAATGGTCTTCACACCCAGGATTTGATAACGCGTGGTCTGCGGCTTGCGCGACGTGATGCTGAGCTTTTGGCCAAGTATGCAATTGAGCAAGGTCGACTTGCCGACATTGGCGCGGCCGACGATGGCGACCAGGCCGCAGCGTTCCACGGGCGTGCTCATCGCGGATTCAACAGCTGCAAGGTGGCGCGCGCGGCGGCTTGCTCGGCCTTGCGGCGTGTCGGCCCGCTGGCGACGACCGGCTCCGGCAGGCTGTCGACCTGGCAACTGACGGTGAAAACTTGCTCGTGGGACGGGCCCGATATATCCATGGTCTTATACTCCGGCAGGCTGCGACGCCGGCTTTGAAGGAATTCCTGCAAGGCGGTCTTGGCGTCCTTGCGTGTGCTGTCGGGGTCGATACTGCTGAGCCGCGTGGCGAGCAGGCGCAGCACCGTGTCGCGGCAGGCGTCCATGCCGCCGTCGAGATAGATGGCGCCCAGCAGCGCTTCGACGGCATTGGCCAGGATCGAGTCACGGCGCCAGCCGCCGCTCTTCAATTCGCCTTCGCCCAGGCGGATGAGATCGCCGAGATCGAGACCGCGCGCGACCTCGGCCAGGCTCTCGCGATTGACCAGGGTCGCGCGAGTGCGCGTCAACTGGCCTTCGTCGGCGTCGGGAAACTGCGAAAACAGGTGCTCGGCGACCACCATGCCGAGCAGTGCATCGCCGAGGAATTCCAGTCTTTCGTTATGACGGGCGCCCACGCTGCGATGCGTGAGGGCGCGCGTCAGCAGGCTTTCGTCCTGGAAGGCATAGCCCAGCGTGCGCAGGATTTTGCCGGCGATGTGCTGCAAGATTTCGGCGTCAGTCGGTCTTGACCGGACCGAATTCCTTTACGTTGCGGTAGTTCATGATGACGTCGAGATTGCTGAACAGCGGCGCGCGGATCTCGTATTCGATGACCACGACCTTGTCATTGGTGCCCTTCTTCTTGCCGACCGTCACGACCTTGGACAGGCCCGGGGTGTCGAAGCGATCGACGTCGCTGACGTCGAACTGGCGCATCAAAGCCTGGACCACTTCGCCCTTGCTCATGCGCGCCGCGTCCGGATTGGCGCCGAGATGCTCCATGGCCTGGTCGACTTTCATTTTTTCGTTGTAGACCGGCCACAGCTTCATGGCCAACAACGCGGCCGCGCCCAGCACGATACAGCTGGTGATGAGGCCGCTTAAGGTCACGCCCCGTTGATGTCGCTTCGAATTCATTGCCTATCCCCCCGTTGGTCAGTGAATCATGGATCCGATGCGCTTCACATCGGGGCCGCTGTCCCAATTCATCCAGATGAAGAACGCGCGCCCGACCAGGTTTTGATCCGGAACGTAGCCCCAGTAACGCGAATCGCGGCTGTTGTCGCGATTGTCTCCCAGCACGAAGTAATGGCCGGCCGGCACCTTGAATTCGCCGTTGGGCGAGCCGGCGCCCGGCGTCAACAGGATGTCGTGTTCGACCTCCCCCAGGTGCTCATTGAACATCATGGCGCCGGTGTTGGACGCCGCGGATCGTACACCAACGAATGTTCCCTTCGGAACCGATTCGACCAGTTGGTCGTTGATATACAAGGCCTTGTCGATGTAGCGCACGGTGTCGCCCGGCAGGCCGACGATGCGCTTGATGAAGGGCGTCGAGGGGTCGAGCGGATAACGGAACACCACCACGTCGCCGCGCTTGGGCTGGCCGAGTTCGATGACCTTGCGATTGAGCACCGGCAGGCGGATGCCGTAGTCGAACTTGTTGACGAGGATGAAGTCGCCGATCAGGAGTGTAGGAATCATCGAGCCGGACGGGATGCGAAACGGCTCGACCACGAACGAGCGCAGCAACAGCACCACCAGGAAAATCGGAAAGAACGAACGCGCGTAGTCGACCAGCCACGGCAGTTCTGGCGCATCGAGCGCCAGCGGCGCGTCGACACCCGCGCCCGCCTGGGCCGCCTTGTCGCGCGCTTCTTCGCGCGCGGCGCGCAGTCGCGCCGGCGCGAATACCAGGCTGTCGCAGGCCCAGATCACGCCACTGACGAACACCAGCAGCGTCAGGATCGCGGCGAAGTCCCAAATCATGGCGTCTTGCCCACTTTGAGCACCGCCATGAACGCCTCCTGCGGAATTTCGACCGAGCCGAACTGTTTCATGCGCTTCTTGCCCTCTTTCTGCTTCTCCAGCAACTTCCGTTTGCGCGTCGCATCGCCGCCATAGCACTTGGCCGTGACGTTCTTGCGCAAGGCCTTGACCGTTTCGCGCGCGATGATCTTGGAACCGACCGAGGCCTGGATGGCGATGTCGAACATCTGGCGCGGAATGAGCTCACGCATCTTGGCGGTCAATTCGCGGCCGCGGCGCTGGGCGAGATCGCGATGCACGATGACCGACAGCGCATCGACCTTCTCGCTGTTGATGAGGACATCGATCTTGACCATGTCGGCGGCCTGGTAGTGCGAGAAGTTGTAGTCCATCGAAGCGTAGCCACGGCTGACGGACTTCAGACGGTCGAAAAAGTCGGTGACCATCTCCGCCATCGGCAGCAGGTAGCTGACCGACACTTGGCCTTTGATGAAGTTGAGCTTGGTCTGCGCGCCGCGTTTGTCGATACACAGGCTGATGATGTTGCCGAGGTAATCTTGCGGCACCAGGATGTCGACCGTGATCAGCGGCTCTCGGATCTCCTCGATGGTGCTCGGTTCCGGCAAATGGGCCGGATTGTCGATGTAGCGGGTGTCGCCGTTGCGCATCACCAGTTCATACACCACGGTCGGCGCGGTGGTGATGAGATTGATGTTGTACTCGCGTTCGATGCGCTCCTGGATGATCTCCATGTGCAGCATGCCGAGGAAGCCGCAGCGGAAACCGAAGCCCAGCGCTTCGGAGGTCTCGGGCTCGTAGTGCAACGCGGCGTCGTTGAGGCGCAGCTTGGCGAGCGCCTCGCGGAAGGCCTCGTAGTCGCCTGAGTCGATGGGATAGAGCCCTGCGAACACGTTCGGCTTCGATTGCTTGAAGCCCGGCAAGGGTTCGCTCGCCGGCCGCGCCGCGCCGGTGATGGTGTCGCCGACCGGCGCACCGTCGATTTCCTTTATGCCGGCCACCAGGTAACCGACTTCACCGGTCAGCAGCGCACTCTTCTTGACGCGCTTGGGCGTGAAGATGCCGACCTCGTCGACGTCATGATCGCGGCCGGTCGACATCATGCGGATACGGCTCTTCTGGTGCAGTTCGCCGTCGAACACCCGCACCAGCGACACCACGCCGAGGTAGTTGTCGAACCAGGAGTCGATGATCAAGGCCTTGAGCGGCGCGTCCACGCTGCCGGTCGGCGCCGGCACGCGTTCGACCAGCTGCTCAAGCAGGTCGGCCACGCCGACGCCGGTCTTGGCGCTGACATGGATGGCGTCGGTGGCGTCGATACCGATGATGTTTTCGATTTCGGTGCAGACGCGGTCAGGTTCGGCCGACGGCAGGTCGATCTTGTTCAAGACCGGGATCACCTCCAGACCCTGGTCGACCGCGGTATGGCAGTTGGCGACCGACTGCGCTTCCACGCCCTGCGCCGCGTCCACCACCAGCAGCGCGCCTTCGCAGGCCGCCAGCGAGCGCGACACCTCGTAGCTGAAGTCGACGTGGCCGGGGGTGTCGATGAAGTTCAGCAGGTAGGTCTTGCCGTCGCGCGACTTGAAGTCGAGGCTGACGCTCTGCGCCTTGATGGTGATGCCGCGTTCCCGCTCGATGTCCATGGAGTCCAGCACCTGGGCCTCCATTTCGCGCTCTTCCAGGCCGCCGCACATCTGGATGAAGCGATCGGCCAAGGTCGATTTGCCGTGGTCGATGTGGGCAATGATGGAAAAATTGCGGACGTTTCGATTCGCGGGCTGCATGGGGCTCCGATGGGCGGCGGGCGGTTCGCCCGAAAAGCACGCGATTCTAGCGCAGACTGCCGCCGGACACGATGCCGCGACCGGCCGCCGCGCTCAGCCCGCGGCAAGCGCCGCGGCGGCGCGCTCGGCGCGAAAGCGGAACGCGCAGATCTCCTGCTCGCCACGCAACAGCAGCGGCACGCGCAGGCCGTAGCGCTCGGCGAGCGCCGGCGACGAATCGACGTCGACCACCGCCAGCTCGAAGCGGCCGTGGCCCGCCTCCCACGCGCGCAGCGCCGTTTCGAAGCTCGTGCACAACGGGCAATCGAGGCGCGTCATCAAGGTCCAGCGCGGCGCCTCGCTGGCCGCCGCGCTGCCGGCGCCCGTCTCAGCCATTCTTGGCCGGCACCTTCATGGCCAGGAACAGCGGCCCGCCCTGACGCTGGATGAGGATGGGCACGGTCTTGCCCGGCGTGAGGGCCTCGACCTGCTCACGGAAATCCTTCAGGCCGCCAATCTTGCGGTTGTTCATCTGCAGGATGATGTCGCCGGTACGCAGGCCCGCGCTGTAGGCCGGGCCGTCGGCGATATCTTCGACCAGCACGCCGCCGTCGTTGACCTCGGCCTGCTCGCGCTGCTGCTTGCTGGGCTCGACCACCGCTATCTTGAGCTTGGCATCGAGCTTGGATTTTTGCGCTTCGCCGCCCGCCGCGACTTCCGGCTGCTCTTCCGGCAGCGCGCCGATCTCGATGGTCGACTTCTGGCGCTTGCCGTCGCGGATGAGCTCGACCGCGATCTTGTCGCCGACGTGGGTATTGCCAACCATTGGCGGCAGATCGGAGGAACGCTCGATGTTGGCACCGCTGAAGCTGAGGATGATGTCGCCGGTGCGTAAGCCCGCCTTCTCCGCCGGGCTGCCTTCCAGCACCTTGGACACCAGTGCGCCGGTCGGCTTCTGCATGTTGAACGATTCGGCGAGCTCCGACGTCACGTCCTGGATCAGGACGCCCAGCCAGCCGCGCGTCACGCTGCCGTGGTCGCGCAGCTGCTGGTAGACGTTCAATACCACCTGGATGGGAATGGCGAACGATACGCCCATGAAGCCACCGGTGCGGCTGTAGATCTGCGAGTTGACGCCCACCACCTCGCCCTTGAGGTTGAACAAGGGGCCACCGGAGTTGCCGGGGTTGATGGCGACATCGGTCTGGATGAACGGCACGTAGTTTTCATTGGGCAGGCTGCGGCCCTTGGCGCTGACGATGCCGGCCGTCACCGAATAGTCGAAACCGAAAGGCGAGCCGATGGCGAGCACCCATTCGCCGACCTCGAGCTTGTCCGAGTCGCCGGTGCTGACGGTCGGCAGATCCTTGTCGGTTTCAATCTTCAGTACCGCGATGTCGCTGCGTTGGTCCGAGCCGATGAGCTTGGCGGTGTGCTCGCTGCGGTCGGACATGCGCACGATGATTTCGTCGGCCTCGCGCACCACGTGGAAGTTGGTGATGACGTAGCCGTCCTTGCTGAGGATGAAGCCCGAGCCCAATGACGAGCGCGGGTCCTGGCCGCCGGGTCCGCCGTCGGGGCCGCCCGGCCCCTCGTCGCCGAAAAAGTGCCGGAAGAAATCGCCGAGCGGCCCGTCCTGGGGAATATCGGGCATGTTGAGGCCGGGCGGCAGGCGCTCGCTCAGCTTGGCGGCTTTCATGGTGGTGCTGATGTTGACCACCGCCGGACTGTTCTTCTTGGCCAGCACGGTGAAGTCCGGCAGGCGCACGTCCTGGGCGTGGGCCATGGGCAGGCCGGCGAGGGTCACGGCCGCGATCACGGCCAGCATCAATGCTCTCATCGTCACTCCATCACTCGTTGATCTTGGCTACCGAGGTCGCGATGCGCTTGACGGTCGGCAAGGGCACTTCGCCGACCACGGTAATCTGGTGCATGTCGTCCAGTCGGCTGAAGGCGTTCACCGCGCCGCGCGAGGACTGGCCGCGCAGCGCGCGCTTTTCATCGTCGACGGCCTCGACGAACACCGACACCATCGCCAGCCCGTCGGAATACACCAGGTGACTGACCGGCCCGCGTTTGTCCTCCATGTGCTGCAAACTGCTTTCCTTGAATTCGAAGCCGGGCGGCAACCATGCCGCCTGCCAGTCCGGCGGCGTGCGGCTTTCGTCGCCCGGGTCATCGTAGTCGCCGTCCGCGTCGGTGCGCCAACTGAAGGCGGTGCCCTTGATGCCGGGCTCGAGCAGCTCGGCGGCGATGTCCGGACGCACGTCGAGCTGGGTGAACTGCACCTGCTCCAGCGACTTGCCGTCGCCATTGACGATGGCGGACTTCAACAGCAGCTTGGTGTCGGTGTCCAGCCACAGCCGGTACCCATAGCGGTCAGGCGCGCGCGGTGTGACGGTCACCACCATGGCGTTGCGTCCCGCCACCCGGTCCTGGCCTTCGACGGCGAAGGCGTAGCTGCCCGAAAGCTTTTCCACCGGGGCGGAAAAGCCGATGCCGATGATGTCACGCGGCGGGTTCTTGTCGGCTGCGCCGCCGCCGTCGTCGGCCGACAGGCAGGTCACATCCGAGCCTTTACGAATGACTTCCCGCGCCGGGCCGGACAGCGAGATCAGGCGCTCGCTCTCCACGTCGTCGGCATAGCGATGGATGAGCCGCATGCTTTCCAGCCGGTCGCCGCGCTGGTAGACGAACACGCCGTCATAGCTGAGCGTGCGGGTGGCCTCGTGCATGGTTCGCAGCGCCGCTTCGGCTTCCGGCTCGGCGGCCCATGCAATGCCGCACCACAGCGCGGCGACCAGGGTCGCCGCACCGCGGACCGAGCGAGCGTCAGGGCCGTTCGAAACCGACGATGTGAACATAGGAATGAGTGCCCGGCGCGCTCTGGCGGGCACGCTTGTCGTTGAAGTCGTAGAGGTAGACGTTCAAGCGCCGCTCGGCTTCGTCCTCGCGCACCATGTCGGCCTGGCTGATGGTGGCATTCGGCAAGGGCTCGGCGCTCGGCGCCGTGACCGGCGCCGGGGCGCTGTTCTGTGCGACGGGGTTCAAGGCCGGGCCGGCGTCGGGTCGCGGCGCCGCTATGATCAGCGCGACCGCCGCCAGGGCCGCGGCGGCGGCCAGGGCGAGCCCCACGCGCGGTGCGCGCGGCGGGCTCGAGGGTGCGGGGGCGTTGTGGGCGGGAAAGGCGACGACGTTGTCAGGGTAAGGTTGGGCGGCGATATCGGCGGGTTCGGCGGCGCTGGCGCGCAGCGCGTCGCCGATCAGATGGTAGCGGCCCCAGGCGGCGCGAGCCCGCGGTTCAGCCAGTACTTCGTCCAGCGCAGCGCGCGTTTCGTCGCCGGGCAGCTCATCATCGATCAGGGCTGAGAGTCGTTCATCATTCATGGTCCCGCACCTCGTCAATCTTCCAGCAGCGGTTTCAATCGCAGGTCCACGGCCTCGCGCGCGCGGAAAATGCGCGAACGTACCGTGCCTATCGGACAATCCATGACTGTCGCTATTTCTTCGTAACTCAGGCCGTCCACTTCCCGCAGCATGATGGCGGTGCGCAAATCGTCGGGCAACTTGGCTATCGCATCAATCACGGTCTGGCGGATCTCTTCGGTCAAGAGCAGGCGTTCGGGCGTCTCGAGCGTGGACTGCATGTCCTCGATCTCGAACTGCTCGCCGTCCTCGTTGCTGCCGAGGTCGACGTCGCTAGGACGCCGCGCGGCGGCCACCAGGTGGTTCTTCGCGGTGTTGATCGCAATGCGATACAGCCACGTGTAGAACGCACTCTCGCCCCTGAAATTCGGCAGCGCCCGGTAAGCCTTGATGAACGCGTCCTGGGCAACGTCGAGAGCGTCGGCAGGCTCGCGTACATAGCGGCCTACGAGCTTGACGATGCGGTGCTGATACTTGAGTACCAGCAGATCGAATGCGGACTTGTCACCGTGCTGTACCCGCGCCACCAATTCGGTATCGGTCATGCTGTCGCCCATCGCCGCACTAAGCCTGTATCATGGCGTTGGCGCCGGGCGCAAACTCAAATCGGTTGACCATCGGGGGCTGGGTAAGTTCGTGGTGGCACAGGATCGGGCCAGGCACAGAATTTAGCAAGCGTAACCGTAGACCAGCGCGCGCCGATCGCCGGCCCGGCTGCTTGGCAAGACTTGAGGACGCCCGTCGAGTTCCGCGGCCCCTCGTTTGGAAACATCCAATGACGCGATCGGAATCCTGCGATGTCATGGTCATCGGCAGCGGCGCAGCCGGCCTGTCCCTGGCCCTGACCCTCGCCGCGCGTGACCACCGCGTGGTGGTGCTGAGCAAGAACATCGCCAGTGAAAGCGCCACGCTCTACGCCCAGGGCGGCGTGTCGGCGGTGATGGACCATGCCGATTCCATCGAATCGCACATCGAGGACACCCTGATCGCCGGCGCCGGCCTGTGTCGACGCGAGGCCGTGGAATTCATCGTGCGGCATGGCCGCGAGCGCATCGAGTGGCTGATAGCCCAGGGCGTGCCCTTCACCACCCGCACCTCGAAGTCCGGCGCGGTCGAGGTGCATCTCACCCGCGAGGGTGGTCACAGCCATCGCCGCGTGGTGCACGCCGCCGACGCCACCGGTCGCGCCATCGAAATCACTTTGCTCGAGCGGGTGCGGGCCAATCCCAACATCACCCTGCTCGAACGGCACATGGCCATCGACCTGGTCAGCTCCGGCAAGCTCGGTTCGGTGCCTGACCGCTGCGTCGGCGCCTACGTGTTCGATGTCGAGCATCAACTGGTCAAGACCATCGCGGCGCGCTGCTGCGTGCTGGCGACCGGCGGCGCCGGCAAGGTCTACCTCTATACCAGCAATCCGGATGTCGCCACCGGCGACGGCATCGGCATGGCCTGGCGCGCCGGCTGCGCGGTGGCCAACATGGAATTCGTGCAGTTCCACCCAACCTGCCTCTACCACCCGCAGGCCAAGACCTTCCTGTTGACCGAGGCCTTGCGCGGCGAAGGCGGCGTGCTGCGGCTGGAGAACGGCGAACGCTTCATGCCCAAGTTCGACCCGCGCGCCGAACTCGCGCCGCGCGACATCGTGGCGCGCGCCATCGACCACGAGATGAAACGCCTGGGCCTCGATTGCGTTTACCTCGACGTCACCCACAAGCCGCGCGAGTTCATCCTCGAACACTTCCCGACCGTCTACGAAGAGTGCCGCAAGTACGGCATCGACATGACCGTCGACCCGATCCCGGTGGTGCCGGCGGCACATTATTTATGTGGCGGCGTGGTGACCGACACCGGGGGGCGCACCTCCCTGCCCGGCCTGTATGCCATCGGCGAAGTGGCGTGCACCGGCCTGCATGGCGCCAACCGCATGGCCAGCAACTCGCTGCTGGAGTGCCTGGTGATGGGCGACGCGGCGGCGGCCTCGATCCTCACCGCGCTGCAGTCGCGTGAACCGGCCATCGACATCCCGCCGTGGGACGAGAGCCAGGTGACGGACGCCGACGAAGAAGTGGTGGTGTCCCATAACTGGGACGAGTTGCGACGCCTGATGTGGGATTACGTCGGCATCGTGCGTACCACCAAGCGCCTCAAGCGCGCGCGCCGACGCGTCGAACTGCTGCATGCCGAGATCAGCGAGTTCTACGGCAATTTCCGCGTCACCGGTGACCTCATCGAGCTGCGCAACCTGGTGCAGGTGGCAGAACTCATCATCCGCGCGGCGCTCAAGCGTCGCGAGAGCCGTGGCCTGCACTACACGCTCGATTATCCCGCCACCGATGACGTCAACTACCGGCGCGACACGGTGCTGCGCGCCGGCGATTTCAGTTGAACCAAGATCACGAGCACATGACCCATAGCGGCGAACTGGCGGGCAAGACCGTCCTCATCACCGGCGCGAGCCGCGGTATAGGCCAGGCGGTCGCGAAGGCGGCGGCGGCGGCCGGCGCCACAACCCTCTTGTGCGCGCGTGACGTGCGCGCGCTCGAAGCCATTGCCGACGCCATCGAAGCGGCGGGCGGCCCGGCGCCGATCCTCGCGCCAGTCAACCTCGAAACCGCCAGCCTCGCCGACTACGGCGAACTGGCGGACCTGGTCGCCGCGCGCTGCGGCTGCCTCGATGGCCTGGTCTTCAATGCCGCGGCCCTCGGCGAACTGGCGCCGCTCGCGAGCTACGACCCGGTGACCTGGGCACGGGTATTCCAGGTCAACGTGCACAGCGTGTTCCTGATGTTGCAAACCCTGCTGCCCTTGGCCATGGCAGCGCCCTCGGCATCGGTGTTGTTCACGCTGGCCGCCGAAGGCATGGGCGGCAAACCGCATTGGGGCGCCTACGGCGCGTCCAAGTTCGCATTGCGTGGCCTGTTCGAAATGCTGGCGGCCGAGCATGTGAACAGCGCGTCCCTGCATGTCAACGCCGTGCTGCCGCCACCGACGCGTACGCGCCTGCGCCAGGCGGCCTACCCGGCCGAGCATCCGGGCGCGCTCGCCGATCCGGCCGTCATCGCCCCTCATTACATCCGCCTGCTGAGCACGCGCGCCGCCGACCAGCGCGGGCGACTGCTGACGATTCCTGCCACCTGAGCCGGCTCGCTGCCGGCAATTGTTGCCGGCCAGTTGCGGATTTCCGTCACGAGTCGGACACAAGGCCTTGAAAAACGTGTCGGGAAATTGACCCGTGCCGCCTCCGAGACGGCCTGTTGGCGCCACCAGCCTGCCGCCGGCGCGCGATGGCGCGGCGCAATCCCGCTGAAAACAGGGGTTTTGCAAGACCACCCAGGTTTTGCAACAGATTGGCACGAATCTCGCTAAGAGACCTTCGCCTAACTCAGGACGTGGCTGGGAACGAAAGCGATGAGCACACCAATAAAGCAAGTCATCGGCGCGGAACCGTGGCGCAGCGGCGCATTCGTCAACGAGATCTTGCCCTTCACCGCCGACCAGGCGAGTAGCAAGGACATCGTCTCGGACTCGACCAAACTGCGCATCGCCAACGCGCTGCAGTCCAGTCTGTACGTGCGCGACGTGATACGCGGCTTTGCCCGCGAGGTGCGGCGCATGGTGCGCGGCGTCTCGGTGCGTTACCGCAACAGCGTGCAGAAGGTCTCGATAGACGATGGTACGCGCGAGCTCAACACCTATACCTACGAACTGACCCTGGTCGGGCGCTACCTTGGCGAAATCACCTTCTCACGCGCCAGCGTGCTGGCCGAAAGCGAATTGCAGGTACTGGAAGTCCTGCTCTGCACCCTCATTTACCCGCTGCGCAATTCGCTGCAATACGAACGCGCGCTCAAGATTGCCCTCAAGGATCCGCTGACCGGCGTCAACAACCGCGCAATGCTGAGTGCGCAGCTGAAACACCATATCTCGCTCGCCCAGCGCCAGTTGTCACCGCTGTCGCTCTTGATCATCGACATCGACCACTTCAAGACCATCAACGACCGCTTCGGTCACATCGTCGGCGACGTGGTGCTCACGCAGATCGCCAACCAGATCGTCAAATGCACGCGCACCAGCGACGGCGTGTACCGCTACGGCGGTGAAGAATTCGTGGTCATCCTGCCCAGCACCGGCACCGCCGGCGCGGAGCTGTTGGCCGAGCGCATTCGTGGCGAGATCGAGGCCATGCAGGTCGAGTCCCTGCCGCCGGCCGAAAGGGTCACGGCCAGCATCGGCGTTGCCCATTTCGTCAACGGCGAATCCCATGGCGAACTCATGCAGCGCGCCGACGACCTGCTCCTGATCGCCAAGCGCGGCGGCCGCAATCGCGTGGTGGTGGCCGACCCTAGCTGGGATCCGCAGCCGACAACCAGTCCGTAATTCTCGCCGGCTCGGCCAGCAGCGCTTCGAGCGCCGCTTCGTCCAGCACTGGTATACCGAGCGCAAGCGCTTTGTCGAGCTTGCTGCCGGCTTCTTCACCGGCCACCACCAGGCTGGTTTTCTTCGATACCGAACCGGCCACGTGGGCGCCCAGCGCCTGCAGCCTGGCCTTGGCGTCGTCCCGCGACCAGTTCGGCAAAGTGCCGGTCAATACCACTGTCACCCCTTTCAAAGGCAATAGCTCGGGCGGCGCCACTTCGAACTCCGGCCAGTGCACGCCTTGCGCCACCAGTCGGTCGACCAAGGCCTGGTTGTCCGCATCGCGGAACCATGCGGCGATGCTGGCCGCCACCACCGGCCCGATGTCGTTGACCGCTTCCAGCGCTTCTTCGTCGGCGGCTCGCAGACGCTCGAGACTGCCGAAGGCGGCGGCGAGATTGGCGGCGGTGGCCTCGCCCACTTCGCGTATGCCGAGTCCATGCAGCAGGCGCGGCAGGCTGGTGGCCTTGCTGCGCTCGATGGCGGCGATGACGTTGGCGGCGGACTTCTCGCCCATGCGTTCCAGCGCCGCCAATTGCTCGACGCTCAAGGTGTAGAGATCGGCGACGTCGGTGACCAGCCCGGCCTGTACCAGCTGCTCAATGAGTTTTTCGCCGAGGCCCTCGATGTCGAGCGCGCGACGCGAAGCGAAATGGATGATGGCCTGCACGCGCGCGGCGAGGTCCTGGTCCGGCACGCTGCTCGGCAACTCGTAGGGCACGCTGTCGGCCGGCCGTTCCTCGAGCACCACGCGCACGACCTCGGGGATCACGTCGCCCGCGCGTCTCACCACCACCAGGTCGCCCACGCGTACGTCCTTGCGCCGGATCTCGTCGGCGTTGTGCAAGGTCGCATTGGTGACGGTGACCCCCCCCACCAGCACCGGCTCGAGCCGTGCCACCGGCGTCAGCGCACCGGTCCGTCCGACCTGAACATCGATGCCCAGCACGCGCGTGGTGCGTTCGTCGGGCGGAAACTTGAAGGCCACCGCCCAGCGCGGCGCGCGCGCCACGAAGCCCAGCCGTTCCTGCTGGGCGAGCGCGTCGACCTTGTAGACTATGCCGTCGATTTCGTAGCCGAGCTCGGCGCGGCGCGCGCCGAGTTCCTGGTAGTAGGCCAGCGACTGCTCGACGCCTTCGACCCGCCGGCTTTCGGATGAGACCCGCAGTCCGAGTTCGCGCAGGTAGGCGAGCGTCGACCATTGGGTGTCAGGCCGCGCGGCGGCATCGAATTGACCGATGCCGTAGCAGCACATGGTCAGCGGACGCGTGGCGGTGATGTTGGGGTCGAGCTGACGCAGGCTGCCGGCCGCGGCATTGCGCGGATTGGCGAAGGTCTTGAGGCCCGCCGCCTCCTGGCGCGCATTCATGGCGTGGAAGCCACGCTTGTCCATGTAGATCTCGCCGCGCACTTCGATCAAGGCTGGGGTGGCGCGCAGACGCAGGGGAATGGCGCGGATGGTGCGCACGTTGGCGGTGACGTCCTCGCCGGTCGTGCCGTCGCCGCGCGTCGCGGCGCGCACCAGCACGCCGTGCTCGTAGATGAGACTGATGGCGAGACCGTCGAGCTTGGGCTCGGCGACGAACTCGATGCTCTCCACGCCCAACTGCTCGGCGCAGCGGCGATGGAAGTCACCGAACTCCTCGGCATCGAACACGTTCGACAGCGACAGCATCGGCAGCGGGTGGCGCACCGGCGCAAACTGGCTGGCCGGCGCCCCGCCCACGCGCTGGGTCGGTGAGTCGGGACTGACCAGCTCCGCGTGGCGCGCCTCCAGCACTTCCAGTTCGCGCATCAGCGCGTCGTATTCGGCGTCCGCGACCAGCGGGTCGTCGAGCACGTAATACTGGTAGCTGTGCCGTTCCAGTTCCCGTTTCAGGAACTCGGCGCGGCGTCGCGCCTCGTCAACGGCGGCCATGGGCGAAGCGCGCGGCGCGTTTGCGCAGCCGCGCGATGCTGGGCGGATCGAGCAGGTTCTTGGGATCGACATAGAGCTCGCCGCCGGTGAGCTCGGTCAGGCGTTGCGCGGTGTTCAACAGCAGTTCGAAGGCCACCGGCCCGTCCAGCGGCCCAGGCAATTGCAGGAACAGCGCCACGCCAGCGGTGCGAAAGGCCTCGATGCGGCGCATGTCGAAAGTGCCCGGCTCGAACATGTTGGCGGCGCTGAACACCGGGTTCTGGCATTTCAGCTCGCCGGCGCCGAAGTGATGGAAGATGGCCATGTCCCCGAACTGCATGCCGACCGCGTTCAAGGCCTTGACCAGGGTCGTGCCGCTGAACTCCTTGCCCTCATGGGCGCGCACGTAGAGCGAGATGAGACCCGTCTCGGGCTCGGCGCTCGGCTCCTTGTAGGTGCGACGCCTGACGGCGGCGGGTTCGGGCGGCGCCGCGTCCAGCGGTTCGCCGAACAGGTCGAGCTGGTCGGTGCGCTTGCGCGCATTGCTCGGTTCGGGCGTTGGCGCGACGTCGTTGCGCACCGCCGGCAGCTCGGCCAGCGCTTCATGCTGGGGCGGCAACACGACGTCATGCGGCAGCTTGATGCTGGGCAGCGGCGGTTCATCTTCGACCGCCAGCGTTGACAGCGACGGCTCGCGCGGCGGCGGTGCCTGGAAATCGCCAGCGTCTTCGCTGGCGGCCGGTGTGCCGGGCTGCGCGGCCTGGGCCATGGCCGCGGCGGCGGCGCGCGCCTTGCCGATGAGGCCCTTGCGCGGCGCTGGCTTGACCGGCGGTACGTCGTCTGGTGACAGCGTGCGGATGGCGATGATTTCATCGAAACCTTCGCCGCGGCCGGTCAGCCTCGGCGTGTCGCCGCCATCATCCTCGCCGTCGTGCCGCAGCATGGCGTCCGGCATGTCCATGCGGAAGCGCCGGTCGTAATGCACGCGTGCATCGCGTCGACGCTTGATGGCGGTGAAGGCATAGACCGCCACCACGATGATGGCGCCGATGATCAGTAACAGGGTGCGCAGGGACATCGCGGCTGCGGGTGGGGCTTCAGGCAGTCGCCGCGAGCTGTACCGCTTCCTCCATGTCGACCGCTACCAGGCGCGACACGCCGGCTTCCTGCATGGTCACGCCAATCAACTGCTCGGCGATTTCCATGGTGATCTTGTTGTGGGTGATGAACAGGAACTGCACCGACTTCGACATCGAACGCAGCATCTCGGTCAGACGGATGACGTTGTTGTCGTCGAGCGGCGCGTCCACTTCGTCGAGCAGGCAGAACGGCGCCGGGTTCAACTCGAAGATCGAGAAAATGAACGACACCGCGGTCAAGGCCTTCTCGCCGCCCGACAGGAGGTGGATGGTGCTGTTGCGCTTGCCGGGCGGACGCGCCATCACCGTCACGCCGGTTTCCAGGAGGTCTTCGCCGGTCAGTTCCAAGTAGGCATGACCGCCACCGAACAGCACCGGGAACAAGGCCTGCATGCCGTTGTTGACCTTGTCGAAGGTCTCGCGGAAACGCGAACGGGTTTCCCGATCGATCTTGCGGATGGCTTCCTCGAGGGTGGCGAGCGCTTCGCTGAGATCGGCATGCTGGCTGTCGAGGTAGGTCTTGCGCTCGGACAGCTGGGTGAATTCGTCGATGGCGGCGAGATTGATCGGCCCGAGGCGCGCGATGCGCCCGGACAGCTTCTCCAACTCTTCCTGTATCGACTCCTCGCTCACGCCTTCGCTGAGCTCGGCCAGCGTCTCGTCGAGATTCTCGCCGGTCTGCTCGAAGCGGCTGACCAGTTCCTGCAGGCGCACTTCCAGCGCGCGCTGGTCGAGGCGGATCTGTTCGAGTTGGCGACGTTGCTCGGTGATCGCTTGTTCGACGCTGGCGCGCTCAGAGGCCGCCTTCTGCATGTCGGCGTCGAGTTCGCCGAGCACGCGCCGCGCCTCGGCGAGCTTGTTCTCCGCTTCCAGGCGATCGCGCAAGGCGATGTCGAGCTGGCTGCGCATGTCGGTGCGCGGCGCCTGGTGGGCCTCGATGGCGGCGCCGATATCGGCGCAGCGGCGCTCGGCGCCTTCGCGCGCACCGCCGTTGCGGGCCAGCGCTTCTTCCAGGGTGGCGCGCCGCGAGCGCAGCTGGCCGAGGCTCAATTCCAGCTGGTGGGCGGCGTCGCGCAGATCGCGCCATTGCTGACGGCTGCTGTCGAGTCGCGCCTGGATGGCGCCGCGCGCATCGCTGATCTCGGTGCGCCGTTCGGCATGCTGCTTGAGCGCGGCTTCGGCTTCGGCGCGCTCGGTCTTGAGTTGGGCGAGGTTGTCCTGGTGAGTCGATGACAGCTTGGCGAGACGTTCGAGCTCGGCGGCGACGTCGGCGGCGCGCGCCTGGCGACGCTGGAATTCCGCTTCCAGGCGCCCGAGTTCGGAACGGTGCCGGGCCAGCGCCTGGGCGCCCTGGTCGAGCTGCTGGCTGTGCTTTTGCTCGTCCTGCTCCATCTCGCGAATACGCGCGCGCAGTGCGTCGCTGTCGGCGCGCACGGTGGCGATGTCGGCCTCGTGCCGGGTGATGCGCGTGCCGATCTCCTCGATGGCGCGTTCGCGCGTGAGGATGCTGTCGGACTCGGCCTTGCTGCCCGCGACCTGTACCCAGTTCGAGCCGAACAGAGTGCCGTCAGGCAGAACGATGACCTCCTCCGGCGCGAGCCGCGCGCGCAGCGCCATGGCGGCATCGGCATCGGTCGCCACGTAGACGCCCGCCAACAGCGGCGACAGATCGACCTTGCTGGTGATCTTGCCGAGCAAGAGGTCGGCCGCCAGCCCCGCGCCCGAACGCGCGTCGGCCGCGAGATCGACCACCGTCAGGCCGGCCGCGCCGCGATCGAAGCCGCCGCTGTCGCGGATGCGCGAGGTCAGATCGGGGCCGCACAGGGCGCCGAGCGGAATGCGCAAGGCTGCTTCCAGCGCGCGTTCCCAGCCGGCTTCGATGTCCACGAACGCCGCCAGGCGCGCAAGGTTGTCGATGCCGCGCGCCTTGCAGAATGCCTCCACCGCGCGTTGGTCGTTGCCGTAGGCCGCTTCCTGCAGGGCCTGCAGCGAGGCCAACCGTCCGCGCAACTGCTGCAGCTGGGTCTGGTGTTCGTGCAGGCTGGCGCCGAAGGTCTGCACGCCCTGGCGGGCCTGGCCCAACTCCGCACGCATTGCGTTGCGCGCCTCGGTGAGGGCCGTGCGCTGCGCCTCGCCCTGGTCGATGTCGGCCCGGAACTTGTCGATCTGCGCGACGAGGTCGGCGGTTTCGTTGCGACTCGCTTCGCCGTTCAACACCGCCACGCGCGTGTCGGCGTCGGAAATGCTGGTCAGGAGATGTTCGAGCCGGATCTGGGTGGCATGTTCACGCTGCGCCAGCGCGTTGTGATCGCGGTTGAAGGCATCCCAGGTGTGTTGCCACTGGTCGAGTTCGGCTTCCACCGCGCGCACCGCTTCGAAGGCGCCCTGCTCGGCGGTGCGCTGGCTTTCGAAGCGCGGCTCGATCTCGGTCAGACGCGTTTTGACCTCTTCGAGCTGGGTGCCGTCGGCGGCGATGGTCTCGATGAGCTTGGCGAGCGTCTGTTCGGCGTCCTGCAAATCCTGGCCCAAGGACTGTTCGCGTTCCTCGGCGTGCTTGATGGCCTGTTCGAGGCGCGCGATTTCTCCGCTGCGCGCGTAGAAATCGGTCTGCAGGGTATTGAACTGGTCGGTGGCGGCAATCTGCGCATCGCGGCTCGCCACCTGCCGTGCCTCGATTTCACGCAGGCGCGCGATTTCGGCTTCGAGCTCGGTGGTGCGCTGCTCGGCGATGTCGTGGCAGCGGCCGTGTTCTTCGTTCAGTGCGCGCCAACGCACCGCCAGGCCGCGCGCGGTGGCCTTGCGCTCTTCGGCTTTCAATTCCTGGTAACGCTCGGCGGCGCGTGCCTGGCGCTGCAGGTGATTCAACTGCTTTTCGAGTTCGTCGCGGATGTCGGTCAGGCGCGCCATGTTCTCCTGCGTATGACCCATGCGATTCTCGGTCTCGCGGCGCCGTTCCTTGTACTTGGAAATTCCGGCCGCCTCTTCGAGAAACGCGCGCAGCTCTTCGGGCTTGGCCTCGATGACCCGCGAGATCATGCCCTGCTCGATGACCGAGTAGCCGCGCGAGCCGATGCCGGTGCCGAGGAAGGCGTTGGTGACGTCCTTGCGCCGGCAGCGCGCGCCGTTCAGATGATAGGCCGACACGCCGTCGCGACTGACGGTGCGCTTGATCGAGATTTCGCTGAAGCCCGCGTA
Organism: Pseudomonadota bacterium; assembly: GCA_016719885.1. NCBI lineage: Bacteria > Pseudomonadati > Pseudomonadota > Pseudomonadota bacterium. Next base: position 92,590 of record JADJYF010000003.1, read on the forward strand.
CTGGCCGCCGATGGTGCCGTCAGAGTTGTCGAACACGATTTCGACGGTGGCCTGGCCGACCGGCTTGCGGGTGTTCGAGCCATTGAAGATGACGTCGACCATCGAATCGCCGCGCAAATGCTTGGCCGAACTTTCGCCCAGCACCCACAGCAGGGCATCGATGATGTTCGACTTGCCGCAACCGTTGGGACCGACGATGCCGGTGAGGTTGCCGGGTAAGGTCAAGGTGGTGGGATCGACGAAGGATTTGAAGCCCGCGACTTTGATTCGGGTGATGCGCATGGGTGCGAAGCATACTCCATCGCGAAAGCGCCGCACAACGCTCGCCCGGGCTCGTTATCTATGGTTCAATTGCTTGAAATTTAGGCCAAAAACCGCATATCGCGAGTCATGAGCGCAGGCTCGCGGCGAGCCTTCTCCAGCATTGCATGCGCAGCGCGCGCAGCCCCATTCGACGACCGGACCCGACCATGACTACCCAAGCGCAGAAGCGACTCGAGACCTTCGCCAATCCCAAGCCCGAACGCGATTTCCTGATCAGCATTCGCCTGCCGGAATTCACCTGCCTGTGTCCCGTCACCGGCCAGCCCGACTTCGCGGAAATGACCCTCGACTACATCGCCGATCGCAGTTGCGTGGAGTTGAAGTCGCTGAAGCTCTACATCTGGTCGTTTCGCAACGAGGGCATGTTTCACGAGGCCGTGACCAATGCCATTCTCGACGACATCGTGGCCGCCTGCGCACCGCGCTACGCGCGCCTGACGGCGGTATTCAACGTGCGTGGCGGCACCTACCCGACCATCACCGCCGAGCATCGGCAGGCGGGCTGGCAAGCCGGTCCCGCCAGCGTGCTGCCGGGTTGACCATCAGCGGGCGACCATGAGCGCGGGGTTCTTCGCCGGCGTGGGTTTCGCCGTGCGCGGCTGCCGGCTGCTGGCGGTGCCGGGCCTGCGACGATTCGTCATCGGTCCCATCGTCATCAACGTGCTGGTGTTCGCGGTCGCGCTGGCAAGCTTTGGCCAGTTGTTCCAGCACCTGCTCGACCGCTACTGCGCGGGCTGGCCGGAATGGGCGTTATGGATAGCGTGGCTGGTGTTCGGCACCCTCGCGGCGGTGAGCCTGTTTTTCACCTTCAGCCTGGTCGCGAACGTGCTGGCGAGTCCCTTCAACGGACTCCTGGCCGAGGCGGTGGAACGTCATCTGCGCCACCCGGACCAGCCGCTTGCGTTCAGCTGGAAGGCGCTGTTCGCCGAGGCCGGGCGCGCGATGTGGGCGGCGCTGCGCAAACTCGCCTACGTTGCCTGGCGTGCCTGGCCGCTGCTCATCCTCAGCGTCATTCCCGGCCTCAACCTGCTCGCACCGCCCCTGTGGATTTTGTTCGGCGGCTGGATGCTCGCCATCGAGTATCTCGACTGCCCGCTCGGCAATCACGGCCAGGTGTTTCCGGTGGCGGTCGACAAGCTGCGCGGCGAGCGCGCCATGGCGCTCGGCTTCGGCGTGAGTCTGAGCCTGCTGACCATGGTGCCGTTCATCAACTTCCTGGCCATGCCCATCGGCGTGGCCGGCGCGACCGCCATGTACTGCGCGCATTTCGCCTCCCATGACTGACGCGACGCCCGCCCCGTCGGGCGTGGTCGGTCGCTTTGCCCCCTCGCCTACCGGGCCTTTGCATTTCGGCTCTGTGGTCACGGCGGTCGCGAGCTATCTCGACGCGCATGCCCAGGGCGGGCAATGGCTGCTGCGTATCGACGATGTCGATCGGCCACGCGTCGAGCGCGGCGCGGCCGGCAGCATCCTCGCCACGCTCGAGGCGCTCGGGCTCGAATGGCACGGCCAGGTGGTCTACCAGAGCACACGCGGCGCGGCCTACGACGCGGCCCTGGCCTGTCTCGAAGCCAGGCAGCTCATTTATCGCTGTCGATGTTCGCGCAAGACCATCGGTCCGCGCGCCTACCCCGGCACCTGCCGCGCCAAGCGCCTCGGCGGTGATGGTGCGTGTCTCGCGTGGCGCGTGCGGGTCGACCACGAGCCCGTGGTCGTACACGACCTGCTGCAAGGCGATTACGCCCAGCAGCTCGCAAGCTACTGTGGCGATTTCGTGGTGCGCCGCGCCGACGGCATCTATGCCTATCACCTGGCGGCGGTGGTCGACGATGCCTGGTCGGGCGTCACCCACATCACGCGCGGCAACGATCTGCTGGAATCGACGCCGCGCCAGGTCCATCTGCAGCGCCTGCTCGGCTTGCCGACGCCGCGCTACGCGCACCTGCCGGTGGTGCTCGACGCCCATGGCGACAAGCTCAGCAAGCAGACCCATGCGCCGGCGGTGGCACCGGCCAACGCCGCGCGGGCGCTGTTCCATGCCCTGGCGTTCCTCGGCATGGCGCCGCCCGCAGCAAGTGAAGGCGCGAATTGTCGGGAGTTGCTGGCGTGGGCGCTGCCGCGCTGGCGGCTGACCGCCATCGATGCCAGGGCGCGCGCCTACACCATGCCGGCGTAAGGCGCGCCTTTCGACTCAGAGGTGGGAGGCGAACATCGCCTTCAGATCATCGTAGGTGCGCGCCACCGGCAGATCCGGATGGGCGGCGGTGACTTTTTCCGAGGGCTGGAACAGGGCGCCGGCGTCGGCGGTGCGCAGCATGCTGATGTCGTTGAACGAATCGCCGGTCGCGACGACCTTGTACTGGAGAGATTTGAACGCGAGCACCGAATGGCGCTTGGGATCGGTCTGGCGCAGCGTGTAGCCGACGATGTTGCCGTCGCTGTCGACCTTGAGCTGGTGACACAGGATCATCGGGTAGCCGAGCTTGGCCACCAGCGGCGCCGCCAGTTCATGGAAGGTGTCGGAAATGATCGCGACCTGGTAGTTGGCGCGCAGCCAGCCCAGGAATTCCGCCGCGCCCGGCAGTGGGTCGAGTGCGCCGGCGGCGGCCTGGATGTCGGCGTAGCGCAGGCCACGCTCACGCATGATCTTCAGGCGCAGGCCCATCAGTTCGTCGTAATCGGGGATATCGCGGGTGGTGACCTTGAGCTCTTCGATGCCGGTGCGCTCGGCAAGACTGACCCAGATCTCCGGCACCAGAACGCCTTCGAAATCCAAACATGCAACATTCATCAGAGGATCCTTGTGAACCGGGCTGCGCCCGCGGGAAAAAAAGGAGCGGCAGTCTACACCAGAAGACCATACGGAGGCGTACCCAAGGCTTCTGTGGGTCAGACTTCAGTCTGACACTTCATGTCGTACGGCCTTGGATTCGAGTTCGAGAATCAAATCGTCAGACTGAAGTCTGACCCACGATGAGGCGTCACCCCCGCTTCCTCGACCACATCACCTCCCCCGCCCCCGAATCGCGCGCGATCACCCGCGCGGCGACGAACAGCAGGTCCGACAGCCGGTTGAGGAACATGGTGGTCTGCGGGTTGACCGCTTCCTCGGCCGCGAGGCCCAGCACCGCCCGTTCGACGCGCCGGCATACCGCGCGCGCCATGTGCGCCAGCGCCGCGCCACGGCTGCCGCCCGGCAACACGAATTCCTTAAGCGGCGGCAGGTCTTCGTTGTAGAGATCGATGGCCTGTTCGAGCTTGGTGACCGCGGCTTCGTGGATGAAGGTGCTGGCCGGGATCGACAACTCGCCGCCGAGGTCGAACAAATCGTGCTGGATGTCGAGGAACAGGTCGGCAAGACCGGCGCGCATGCTCTCGGTCAACATCAGGCCGATGGTGCAGTTCAATTCGTCGACTTCGCCGATGGCGTGCATGCGCGGATTGGTCTTGGCGATCCGCGAACCATCGCCAAGGCCGGTGGTGCCGGCGTCGCCGGTGCGCGTGTAGATCTTCGAGAGGCGATGTCCCATGGGGAAGTCCTGCGTGTGAGCCAAGGCCGGCATTCTGGGTGGCGGTGCGCGAGCCTGTCAAAAGCGCGCGGGCGCGCTGCCTCGCGCCGGGATGCCTGTTAGAATCCGCGCACTTCGCGCCCGCCCCGGCGCGCGCCTGTTCACCCCTGCAACGAGTCCCGCATGACCGCCAGTTCCTCCTCCGCCCTGACGCACGTGCTGTACTCGGTGGTGGTGCCGTTTTTCAATGAAGAGGACAACGTCGCGGCGCTGCTCGGCGAGATCAGCGCCGTGATGGGCGCGCTCGGCGCCTACGAGGTGGTGGCGGTCGACGATTGCAGCACCGATGGCACGGCTGCGCGTCTGCTGGCCTGCGCCGTCGAGCCGCGCCTGCGCGTGGTGGCCCATGGCCGCAATCGTGGCCAGAGCGCGGCGCTGTGCAGCGGCGTCGACGCCGCGCGCGGTGAATGGATCATCACCCTCGATGGCGACGGTCAGAACGACCCGCGCGACATTCCGCAACTGCTCCTGGCGCTCGAAGGCCCTGCTCGTCCGCTGCTGATCTGCGGTCATCGCCAGCAGCGCCAGGACAACGGCCTGCGCCTGTTGTCCTCACGCATCGCCAACGGCGTGCGCTCGCGCATGCTGGGTGACGACACGCCCGACACCGGCTGCGGCCTCAAGGTCATCCAGCGCGCGGCCTTCATGAAGCTGCCGCGTTTCGATCATATGCATCGCTTCCTGCCCGCCCTGGTGCGGCGTGATGGCGGCGCCATCCTGTCGGTGGCGGTGTCCCACCGTCCGCGCGTGCACGGGCGGTCCAAGTACGGCGTATGGAACCGTTTGTGGGTCGGAATCGTCGATCTGTTCGGCGTGATGTGGCTCAAGCGTCGGGCGTTCCGCGCGGCGACGGTCGAGGAGTTGAAGCATGAGCGTTGAACAGTTGTGGGTCACCATCGGCATGGGCGGCAACCTGTTGTTCTTCTCGCGCTGGGTGGTGCAGTGGCTGGCCAGCGAGCGGGCACGGCGCAGCGTCATCCCCGTGACGTTCTGGTATCTCAGCATCGCCGGCAGCGTGGTGCTGCTGGGCTATGCCCTGTATCGCCGCGACCCGGTGTTCATCGTCAGCCAGTTGCCGAACAGCATCATCTACTTTCGCAACCTGCACCTGCTCAGGCGCGAGCGTGAGGCGGATACCCAGGCGTGATACTGCCGCGCTACTTCATCCGCGAGACGCTCAAGATCTCGGCGGCCATCGTCGGCGGCCTGCTGGTGCTGTACCTGACCATGCGCCTCGCGGCGGCGCTCGGTGACGCCGCCGACGGCAAGGTCGCGCCCCAGCACATCGTGCGCATGGTCGGCCTGAAGATGCTGATATCGCTGAAGGACCTCTTGCCGATGTCGCTGTTCCTCGGCACCTTCGCCGCCGCCACCCGCCTGCAGCTCGGCTCGGAGTGGGTGGTGATGCGCGCCGCCGGCATGAGTCACCAGCACCTGCTCAAGCCGCTGGCGGGCGCGGCCCTGGCGGTGGCCTGCGTGGTGGCGTTGATCACCCTGGTGGTCGGGCCGCAGGCCGAGCATTACCTGCGCGAACTGAAGGAGATCACCGAGAACGAGGCGACCATCGCCGGCGTCAAGGCCGGTCGCTTCCGCGACCTGGCCGGCGGGCGACGGGTGTTCTACGCCGAATCCATCGCCGACGACCAGAGGCACCTCGAGCGCGCGTTCGTGCATTCGCGCGACAAGAAGGCCGACAACGGCCGCGAAGGGGTATTGCGCTCGGAACGCGCCGCGATCGAGAACGACCGCCGCAGCCATGGCCGTTTCGCGGTCTTCGAGCGCGGCACGAGCTACGCCGGCGAGGCCGGCCAGGCCGACTACACCATCACCGACTTCAGCCGTTACGGTGTGCGTATCGAAGACCCCGAGCCGACCAACTTCAACGATCACATCGCCTTCGTGCAGACCGCCGACCTGCTCAAGCACGACGAGTTCTATTACCTCGTCGAATTCCAGTCGCGCTTCAACCTGCCGCTATGCACGCTGCTCACGCCGGCGCTGGCCTTCCTGATCGGGGTGGGCAATCGCCGCGGACATTGGTACCTCGGCCTGATGGCGGCGGTGGCCGGCTATTTCGCCTACACCAACCTGCTGGGAGTGGGCCGAGCCCTGTTGTTGAAAGGCGTGATCCCCGCGCAGCTGGGCGTGTGGCCGGTGCACCTGTTGTTCATGCTGGCGCTGGGCCTGCTGTTCGCCTGGCATCGCCGCCGTCTGCGCCTGCCAACGCTGCCGCGCCGCGCCGTCGCCGAGGCGTGATGCGCGCGGCCGCTGCGGGTAAACTGTCCCTCGTGCTTTCCTACCGGTAAGAAGATGCAAAATCCCTCCAGTTTTCGAGACTTTCTCGCGCGCAGGATTGCCGTCCTCGACGGCGCCATGGGCACCATGATCCAACGCCATCAGCTCGACGAGGCGCATTTCCGTGGCGAGCGCTTTGCCGCCCATGGCCGCGATCTGAAGGGCAACAACGATCTGCTGTGCCTGACCCAGCCCAAGCTCATCAAGGGCATCCACCTGTCGTTCCTGAACGTCGGCGCGGACATCATCGAAACCAACAGCTTCAATGCCACCAGCATCTCGCAGGCCGATTACGGCCTCGAGCACATCGTGCGCGATCTGAACCTGGCGGCGGCCGGCGTCGCGCGCGAAGCCATTGCCGACTACCGCGCTGCGAGCGGCGACAACGCGCCGAAATTCGTGGCCGGCGTGCTGGGCCCGACCAACCGCACCGCCTCGGTATCGCCGGACGTCAACGACCCCGGCTTTCGCAACATCGATTTCGAGACCCTGCGCCGCGCCTATTACGAAGCCACCGACGCGCTCGTCGATGGCGGTGTCGATCTGATTCTCATCGAGACCATCTTCGATACCTTGAACGCCAAGGCCGCGATCTTCGCGGCGCGTGAGTGCCTGGCGGCGCGCGGGCTCGACCTGCCGGTGATGATCTCCGGCACCATCACCGACAAGAGCGGCCGCACGCTCACCGGCCAGACCACCGAAGCGTTCTGGAACTCGGTGCGCCATGCCGAGCCGATAGCCATCGGCCTGAACTGCGCGCTGGGCGCCAAGGATCTGCGTCAGTACATCGAGGAACTGTCGCGCGTGGCCGGCACCCACGTCAGCGTGCATCCCAATGCCGGCCTGCCCAACGCCTTTGGCGAGTACGATGAAAGCGCCGCCTACATGGCCGACATCATCGGCGACTTCGCCGCCAGCGGCCTGGTCAACATCGTCGGCGGCTGCTGCGGCACCACGCCCGAGCATATTCGCGCCATCGCCCAGGCGGTCGCCGATCTGCCGCCGCGCCGCATTCCCGAACTCGCGCGGGTGTGCCGCCTGAGCGGCCTCGAGCCCCTCAACATCACGCCCGACAAGGGCTTCATCAACGTCGGCGAACGCACCAACGTCACCGGTTCACCGAAATTCTCGCGTCTCATCAAGGACGGCGACCTCGAAGCGGCGGTGGAAGTGGCGCGCCAGCAGGTCGAGAGCGGCGCGCAGGTCATCGACATCAACATGGATGAAGGCATGTTGGACTCGGTGGCCTTGATGAAGCGCTTCCTGGCGCTGTGCGCCTCGGACCCGGACATCAGCCGCGTGCCGGTGATGCTCGACTCCTCCAAGTGGGAAGTGCTGGAAGCCGGCCTGCGCTGTCTGCAGGGCAAGGGCATCGTCAATTCCATCAGCTTGAAGGAAGGCGAAGACAAATTCCTCGAGCAGGCGCGCCTCGTGCGCCGCTACGGCGCGGCCGTGGTGGTGATGGCCTTCGATGAACACGGCCAGGCCGACTCGACCGAGCGCAAGTTCGCGATCTGCGAACGCTCCTATCGCCTCTTGACCGAACAAGCCGGCTTTCCGCCGGAAGACATCATTTTCGACCCGAACGTGCTGACCGTGGCCACCGGCATCGCCGAGCACAACGACTACGCGCGCGCGTTCTTCGAGGCCACGCGTCTCATCAAGCAGCACCTGCCGCACGCCCTGGTCAGCGGTGGCTTGAGCAACGTGTCGTTCTCTTTCCGCGGCAACAACCCGGTGCGCGAGGCCATGCATTCGGCCTTCCTCTACCACGGCATCAAGGCCGGCCTCGACATGGCCATCGTCAATGCCGGGCAGCTCGGCATCTACCAGGAAATCGAGCCGGCGCTGTTGAAACACATCGAGGATGTACTGTTCAACCGCGACGAGGGTGCGACCGACCGTCTCATCGACTTTGCGCGCACGGTGTCCGGTGAAGCGCGCGAAGTGGAGCGCGATCTGGCCTGGCGCAACGCGCCGGTGCGCGAGCGCATCACCCATGCGCTGGTGCGCGGCATCGCCGATTTCATCGTCGAGGACACCGAGGAAGCGCGCCACCTGTTCGACCACCCGCTCAAGGTCATCGAAGGACCCTTGATGGACGGCATGGGGGTGGTCGGAGATCTGTTCGGCGCCGGCAAGATGTTCCTGCCGCAGGTGGTCAAGAGCGCGCGCGTCATGAAGCGTGCCGTCGCCCACCTCATCCCCTTCATCGAAGAGCAGAAGAAAGCCGCGGGCGACACCCGCGCGCTGGCCAAGGTGGTGCTTGCCACGGTCAAGGGCGACGTGCACGACATCGGCAAGAACATCGTCGGCGTGGTGCTCCAGTGCAACAACTTCGAGGTCATCGACCTCGGCGTGATGGTGCCCATGAAGGACATCCTCGACACCGCCGAGCGCGAACGGGCCGACGTGGTCGGCCTGTCCGGCCTCATTACGCCCTCGCTGGAGGAAATGGTGCTGGTGGCGCGCGAAATGCAAAAGCGCGGCATGGACCTGCCGCTGCTGATCGGCGGCGCCACGACTTCGCGCACCCATACCGCGGTCAAGATCGCGCCGGCCTACCGCGGCCCCACCGTGCATGTGAAAGATGCCTCGCGCGCGGTCGGCGTGGTGTCGAATCTCTTGAGTCGCGATCTGCGCGCCGGTTTCGTGGCCAAGGTCGCCGATGAATACGCGACCGTGCGCGCACGCCATGCCGAGCGCCAGGGCAGCACTTCGCTGGTGGCGCTGTCGGAGGCGCGCGCCAACCGCCTTGCCACCGACTGGCGGACTTACCAGAGTCGTGCACCGGAGAAACCCGGCATCCACGTGTTCGACGATTACCCGCTCGAGGAGCTGGTGCCGTTCATCGACTGGACGCCGTTCTTCATGACCTGGCAGCTGGCCGGCAAGTACCCGCGCATCCTCAACGACGAGGTGGTCGGCGAGCAGGCGCGCCACCTGTTCGCCGATGCCGAGCGCATGCTCGACGACATCGTGCGCAACAAGCGCTTGAAGGCGCGCGCGGTGGTCGGCCTGTTCGCCGCCAATGCCGTCAACAGCGAGGACATCGCGGTGTTCGCCGACGACAGCCGGCGCGAAGCGCTGGCGGTGGTGCATTCCCTGCGTCAGCAGGCCAAGAAGCCGGCGGGACAACCGAATTTCGCGCTGGCGGATTTCCTCGCGCCCGAGGACAGCGCGGTGCATGACTACATGGGCGCCTTCGCGGTCACCACCGGCATAGGCCTCGGCCCCATCGTCAAGGCTTACGAAGCCGAGCACGATGATTACTCGGCGATCATGGCCAAGGCCTTGGCCGACCGCCTGGCGGAAGCTTTTGCCGAATGCCTGCACCAACGCGTGCGCAAGGAGCTGTGGGGCTATGCGCGCGACGAGGCGCTCGTCAATGAGGAGCTGATCGCCGAGCGCTACCGTGGCATACGCCCGGCGCCCGGTTACCCGGCCTGTCCCGATCACACCGAGAAACGCCTGTTGTGGCAGTTGCTGGATGTCGAGAAACGTATCGGCATCGTCCTCACCGACAGTTTCGCCATGGATCCGGCGGCCTCGGTGCGGCTGGTATTTCGCCCATCCCGACTCGCGCTACTTCGGCGTCGGCAAGATCGGGCGCGACCAGGTGGCGGACTATGCCGAACGCAAGGGTATGAGTGTGGCCGACGCCGAACGTTGGCTGGCGCCCAATCTCAGCTACGACCCCGACGAGTAAACAGCATGGCGGCATTTCCCGGACGCGTTCCCTGCGTCGAATTGTTGGCGGCCAGCAGCGCCCACCAGGGCGTGACGGTGGCGGGCTGGGTGCGCACCAAGCGCGAGTCCAAGGAATTTGCGTTCCTGGAATTGAACGACGGCTCGTGCCTGGCCAACCTGCAAATCATCGTCGACGCCAATTCGGCGGGCTACGAGGCGATCGGCGCGATTGGCACCGGCACCGCGGTGGCTGCTCACGGCGACCTGGTGGAGTCGCCCGGCAAGGGCCAGCGCTGGGAACTGCGGGCCGACCGCCTGACGGTGGTGGGCCATTGCGACGATGACTACCCGCTGCAGAAGAAACGTCACTCCGACGAATTCCTGCGTTCGATAGCGCACCTGCGCGCGCGCACCAACAAGTATGGCGCCTTGGCGCGGGTGCGTTCACGCCTGTCCTTCGCCGTGCACCAGTTCTTTCAGCGCCGTGGTTTTCACTACATTCATACGCCCATCATCACCGGCTCGGATTGCGAAGGCGCGGGCGAGATGTTCCGCGTCACCACGCTCGACCCCTACCGCGGACCGACGGCGCCGGCGCAGGCGCGCGACGACGATTTCTTCGGCAAGGAAGCGCACCTGACGGTGTCGGGGCAACTGTCGGTCGAGACCTATGCGCTGGCGCTGTCCAAGGTCTACACCTTCGGCCCGACCTTCCGCGCCGAGAATTCCAACACCAGCCGGCACATGGCCGAGTTCTGGATGATCGAGCCCGAAATCGCCTTCGCCGACATCCATGACGACATGCAGCTTGCCGAGGACATGGTGCGCGAGTTGGTGGCTTTCGCGCGAAGACTGCGCGGCGGACTTGGACCTGTTCGCGAAGTTCGTCGACACCACCCTCATCAAGCGTCTCGACCAGGTGCTGCACAGCGAGTTCGTGCGCCTGTCCTACAGCGACGCCATCGAAGCCCTGCAAAAATCCGGCAGGACCTTCGAGTTCGCGCCCGCATGGGGACGCGATCTGCAGTCCGAGCACGAGCGCTTCCTGACCGAGGAATACTGCAAGGGGCCGGTGTTCGTCTACGACTGGCCGCGCGACATCAAGGCTTTCTACATGCGCTGCAACGACGACGGGCGCACGGTGGCGGCGATGGACCTGCTCATTCCCGAGGTCGGCGAACTCATCGGCGGCAGCGCCCGCGAGGAGCGCCTGCCGGAACTGCGCGCGCGCATCAGCCAGCTCGGTTTCGACGAGAAGGATTACTGGTGGTATCTCGACACGCGGCGTTTCGGCAGCGTGCCGCACGCCGGCTTCGGACTCGGCTTCGAACGCTTCCTGATGTTCGTGACCGGCATCGGCAATATTCGCGACGTCATCCCCTTCCCGCGCACGCCGCGTCATCTCGAATTCTGAACAAGCCTGGAGCGCCGACCATGAAAGTGATGATCGATCTGTGCGTGGTGCCTTTTGGCGTGGGCCTCTCGGCCTCGCCCTATGTCGCCGAATGCGAGCGCCTCATCGAGGCCGCCGGCCTCACGCACCAGTTGCACCCCTACGGCACGGTCATCGAGGGTGAGTGGGACACGGTGTTCGCGGTCGTCAAGCAATGCCACGAGCGCATGCACGAAATGGGCTCGCCGCGCGTCTTCACGACCCTCAAGGTCGGCACGCGCAACGATCGCGAGCAGAGCATGCAGGACAAGGTCGACAGCGTGCGCGCCAAGCTCGCGCACAAGTAAACATCGAAGCGTTTCCGCCGGAGGGTTCCATGGGTGACCGCGTACCGAGCTACGTCAGTGGCACGGCCGAACAGCCGTTGCTGTTTCTGACCATAGGCCAGGCGCTCGAACGCGCCGCGCGACAGTGGGGCGAGCGCGAGGCGCTGGTGGTCTGCCAGCAAGGCGTGCGCATGGACTACCGCACCTTGAATGCCGCCGCCGACGAGTTGGCGGCCGGCCTTTTGAGCTTGGGCCTGGTAGCTGGCGATCGCATCGGCATCTGGTCGCCGAATCGCGCCGAATGGGTGCTGACCCAGTTCGCGACGGCCAAGGCCGGTCTCATCCTGGTCAACATCAATCCCGCCTATCGCCTCGCCGAACTCGACTACGCGTTGAACCAGGTGGCGTGCAAGGCCATCGTCATTGCCGAGAGTTTCAAGAGCAGCGATTACGTCGGCATGATGCGCGAGCTCGCGCCCGAACTCGATGGCGCCGCGCCCGGGGCGCTCGCCTCCAAATGCCTGCCGCATCTGCAATCGGTGATCTGCATGGCCGATCACGCCATCGCCGGCATGTTCCGCTTTGCCGATGTCGCCAAGGCCGGCAGCGACGCCACGCGCGCCCAACTCGCCGCGATCGCGCCGACCCTGGACCCCGACGACAGCATCAACATCCAGTTCACGAGTGGCACCACCGGCAGCCCCAAGGGCGCCACGCTCACCCACTTCAACGTCGTCAACAACGGCTACTTCGTCGGCGAGGCGATGAAGTTCAGCGAGCACGACCGGCTGTGCATCCCGGTGCCGCTCTACCATTGCTTCGGCATGGTGATGAGCGTGCTGACCTCGGTCACCCACGGCGCCGCGATGATCTTCCCCGGCGAAGGCTTCGATGCCGGCGACGTGCTGCGCGCGGTGGCGGCGGAGCGCTGCACGGCGCTGCACGGCGTGCCGACCATGTTCATCGCCGAGCTCGATCATCCCGATTTCGCGCGCACGGATTTTTCGACCTTGCGCACCGGCATCATGGCCGGCGCGCCCTGCCCCATCGAAGTCATGAAGCGCGTGCGCGCCGACATGCACATGGAAGAGGTCACGATTGCCTACGGCATGACCGAGACCAGCCCGGTCAGCTTCCAGAGCGGTACCGACGACCCGCTCGAGAAACGCGTGTCGACCGTCGGCCGCGTGCTGCCCCACGTGCAGGTGAAAATAGTCGACAGCGACGGACGCGTGGTGCCGCGCGGCGAGCGCGGCGAACTGTGCACGCGCGGCTACAGCGTAATGCGCGGCTACTGGGGCGACGCGGAGAAGACCGCCGCCTCCATCGATGCCGGCGGCTGGATGCACACCGGCGACCTGGCGACGCTCGACGACGAGGGCTACTGCAACATCGTCGGGCGCGTGAAGGACATGATCATCCGCGGTGGCGAGAACGTCTATCCGCGCGAAATCGAGGAATACCTGTTCCGTCATCCCAAGGTGCAGGACGTCGCGGTGTTCGGCGTGCCCGACACGCGTTTCGGCGAGGCCGTCGCGGTATGGATCAAGCTACGCGAGGGCGAGCAGGCCTCGGTCGAGGAGATCCGGGCGTTCTGCGAAGGGCAGATCGCTCATTACAAGATCCCCGCCTACGTGCGCTTCGTCGACGGCTTTCCCTTGACCGTCACCGGCAAGATCCAGAAATTCATGATGCGCGACGCGATGGTGGACGAACTCGGACTGAGCGTCGCCGTGACCGCGTGAACGCCACGGCGGCGCGCGCATGAGGGTCGAGCCGCTGGCGCCATTCGTGTGCCCCCTGGACGGCGCCGAGTTGCGCGACGCCGCCGGCGGCCTCGGCTGCGACCACGGTCATCGCTATGACCGGGCCCGCGAAGGCTACGTCAACCTCCTGCCTGTCCAACACAAGGCGTCCCGCGATCCGGGCGACGACAAGGCCATGGTCGCGGCGCGCCGCCGGTGTGCCGATGCCGGCCACTTCGCTCCCCTGCACGATGCGCTGTTCGAGTGGCTGCCTGCAATGCCTGCTCGCGACCGTCTGCGGGTGCTGGACGCGGGATGCGGCGAAGGACATGTGCTGGCGGCGTTGCAGGCCCGCGCCGTAGCCGCGCCGGCCGCGCTGATCCTTGCCCTCGGCGGCTACGATATTTCCAAGTGGGCGGTGCGCGCCGCCGCGCGGCGCGGCGGTGCGACTTCACTGGCGGTGGCCAGTAATCGCCAGCCGCCGTTCGCGGCGCATAGCGTCGATGTCCTGCTGTCCCTGTTCGGCTTCGCCCATTGGCCGGCCTTCGCCGCCCTGCTCGCCGCGGGCGGTCACCTCGTCAGTGTCGACGCCGATGCCGACCACCTGCTGGAACTGCGCGAACTGATCTACCCGGAAGTCACGGCCGGCACGGGCGAACCGCCGCATGAAGCCGTGCAACTCGGTTGGCGGGTCAATCGCTCACGACAGCTGCGTTACCGCATCCACCTCGACACTGCCGCGGCCATCCAGGACCTGGTTGCCATGACGCCCCATGTCCATCGCATGTCGGCCGACGGCCGCGCCGCGCTCGCAAAGTGCGCGCGGCTGGTCGTGACCATGAGCATGGTCATGCGTGAATGGTCGCCGCCTCCGCTGTCGTGAGCAGGCTTGCTCAGGCGCTGGCGCCGCCGAACTCCTCGAAGGCCGCGATGGCGTCCGCCGCGAACATCAGCGACGGACCGCCGCCCATGTAGACGGCCACCGCCAGGGTTTCCATCAACTGGTCGCGCGGCGTCTTGAGACGCGCCAGCGCCTTGGCATGGAAGCCAATGCAGCCATCGCAGTGACCGGCAACGCCAATGGCGAGCGCGATCAATTCCTTGTTCATTTCGCTGAGCGCGCCGGATTTCATGGCGCCCTTGGCAATTTGCATGAAACCGCTCATGGCGTCGGGCTGGGCGTCGCGCAGCTTGGCGATGCCCTTGTTGATGCTGGCGGTGATGTCGGTGTAGGACTTGGTCATGTCGGGACTGGCCTCGTTGCCTGGATGACGAGAACAGCTTAGGTACGGCAGGCGACGGACACTTGACGGGGCGCAAGTGCGGCGCCGGTCCATGCGCCGACGTGCCGTGCGTGTAGGAAAGCGCCGACTTATGGTCGCGCGCGCCGCCCTCTATGCTTGCTCGCAGCAGGCGGCATGTCGCCGCCCCTCGAGGACAACGCCATGACCCAACCTTATCGCCGCCTGGACAAGGCTCAGGCCACCGTGCTGCTGGTCGATCACCAGGCCGGCCTGCTGTCGCTGGTGCGTGACATCGAGCCCGACAAGTTTCGCAACAACGTGCTGGCAGTGGCGGATCTCGCCGCCTATTTCAAACTGCCGACCATCCTCACCACCAGTTTCGAAGACGGGCCCAACGGCCCCTTGATGCCCGAGCTCAAGCAGAAATTTCCGCAGGCGCCATACATCGCGCGTCCCGGCAATATCAACGCCTGGGACAACCCCGATTTCGTGGCGGCGGTGAAAGCGACGGGCAGGCGCCAGTTGATCATCGCGGGCGTGGTGACCGAGGTGTGCGTGGCCTTCCCGGCCTTGTCAGCCATCGAGGAAGGCTACGAGGTGTTCGTGGTGACCGATGCCTCGGGGACGTTCGATGCCATCACCCGCCAGGCGGCCTGGGATCGCATGTCACGCGCCGGCGCCCAGCTCATGAACTGGTTCGGCGTCGCCTGCGAGCTGCATCGCGACTGGCGCAACGACGTGCAGGGCCTCGCCACGCTGCTGTCCAATCACATTCCCGACTATCGCAATCTCATGACCAGCTTCGACGCCTTGAACGCGCGACGCGCCTAGGGGCAGGGCCATGATTCGTCTCCTCGGCATCTCGGGCAGCCTGCGCCAGGGCTCCTACAACACCGCCGGTGCTGAAAGCGTTGGGCGTGCATCAGTGGACAGGCGGACGTCTGCTGGTATCGCGGGCCAACAAAAGCATCGGTGAGGATGGCGCCATCAGCGGCGCCGAACTGAACATGCAGATCAGGGAATTCGTGGTGGGCTTCGCCGCCTTCGTGGGCGCGCAGTGATGCGCTAAGTGTCGAACATCGACAGCTGAACGTTGGGCGTACCTTCGAGCGCCAGCAGGCGACGCTTGGTGGCGGCGCCGCCATGGGCCGAGAAGCCACCGAGGCCGTTGGCCCCCATGACCCGATGGCAGGGCACGACCGGCGCGAACGGATTGGCGCCCATCGCCTGGCCGACGGCGCGCGACAGGCCGAGGTCGCCGAGCCGGCGTGCGATGTCGCCGTGCGAGAGTGTCTCGCCGCGCGGGATGGCGCGCACGATGGCGTACACCTGGCGGTGGAAATCGGGCACCGCGCGCATGTCGAGATGGATGAAATCGAGATCCGGGTTGCCGCCCGCCAGGAGCGCGATGACGGATGCTTCGACGGCGCTAACCTCGGTGCCGGGCGTGGCGATGTCGAGCTCGGGAAAGCGTTTGCGTAATCGGGCCAGCGTTGCCGCGGCGCTGCCCTCCGCCAGCTGCAGCCCGACGATGCCCTGCTCGCGCCACGCGCTGCCGCAGGGGCCGATGGCCGTGTCGAAGATGTGCAGTCCACCGATGCTCATGAGGTCACCGTAGCAAAGCACGGTCGGAGAATGTGGGTCAGCCTTCAGTCTGACATGTCGGCCGTATCCGCACCAACCCAATGTCAGACTGAAGTCTGACCCACAGAGAAAGAGCAGCCGGGGCCACGCATCGCGCGGTCCCGGCGCTTACGCTCAACCCTCGCGCTTGGCCGCCCAGGCGCTGAAGGACGAACCGGCGTCGGCCAGTTCCTTCAACAGCGGCGCCGGCGTCCAGTAGAGATCGCCGTAGCGCTTGCGGTACTTCTCCATCGCCGCGACCACGGTCTTCAGACCGACTTCATCGGCGTACTGCATGGGGCCGCCGCGGTAGCGCGGCATGCCGTAGCCATGCACGAACACCACGTCGATGTCGCTCGGGCGGGTGGCGATGCCTTCGGCCAGGATCAGCGCGCCTTCGTTGATCATGGAGAACAGCAGGCGCTCGATGATCTCTTCGGGTGTCACGGCAATCTGCGGCACGCCGAGACGCTCGGCCTCGGCCTTGGCCAGTGCCGCCACTTCCGGATCCGGCACCGGCTTGCGGTCCACGTACTTGAAGATGCCGGCATTGGTCTTCTGACCCAGGCGACCCATTTCCGTCAGCTTGGCGACCATGCGGCAGTAGGCCGGGTCGCTGGGCTTGTCTTTCCACTCGTTGTTGACCTTGTCGAGCACGTCGAGACCGGAGAGATCCGACACGCCGTTGGGGCCCATTGCCATGCCCCAGTCGTAGGCGGCCTTGTCGATGTACTCCGGCGCGTTGCCTTCGAGGATCATGCGCTGCGCTTCGCGCACGTAGGGGAAGAACATGCGGTTGCCGACGAAGCCGAAGCACACGCGCACCAGCACCGCCTGCTTGCGGATGGTCTTGGCCATGGCCATGGAGGTGGCGATGACGTCGAGCGCGGTCTTGGCGCCGCGCACGATTTCCAACAGGGTCATGACATTGGCCGGCGCGAAGAAGTGCCAGCCGATGACGTCCTGCGGGCGCTTGGTCGCGGCCGCGATTTCGTCGATGTCGAGGGTCGAGGTGTTGCTGGCGAGAATCGCGCCGGGTTTGGCGACCTTGTCGAGCTCGGCGAAGATTTCCTTCTTGAGCGCCATGTTCTCGAACACCGCTTCGACGATCAGATCGCAATCGCCGATGCCGCTGTAATCGACGGTGCCGCTGATCAGCGACATGCACTTGTCGAAGTCGGCCTGGGTCATGCGGCCCTTCTTCAGGGTGTTCTCGTAGTTGCCGCGGATGATGCCCAGGCCGCGGTCGAGGGCCGCCTGGTTGATTTCCTTCAGCACCACCGGGATGCCGACGTTGGCGAAGTTCATGGCGATGCCGCCACCCATGGTGCCGCCGCCCAGCACCGCGACCTGTCTGACGTCGCGCAGCTTGGTCGAAGCCGGCACGTCCGGCACCTTGGCAGTGGCGCGCTCGGCGAAGAACAAGTGGCGCTGCGAACGCGAGTGCGGCGAGGTCATGCATTCCATGAACAGCTCGCTTTCACGCTTGACGGCCTGGTCGTAGGGCAGGTTCACCGCCGCCTCGACGCACTTGATGATCTGCTCCGGGGCGAAGAAGCCACGCGCGCTGCGCGCCACTTCCTTGCGGTAGTTGGCGAAGAACTCGGCGTCGGCGCCGCTCTTGTCGACCGACATGTCGCGAATGCGGCGCGGCTGCGCGCCGTCGGCGATGAGCTTCTTGGCATAGGCGGTGGCGCCGGCCTTGAGATCCTCATCCGCCAGCAGGTGGTCGACGGCGCCGGCGGCCGCGGCGGCCTTGGCCGACATCGGCTTGCCACTGACCATCGCATCGAGCGCGGCCTTGGCGCCGATCAGGCGCGGCAGGCGCTGGGTGCCGGTGGCGCCCGGCAACAAGCCCAAGGTCACTTCCGGCAGGCCGAGCTTGGCGGACGGCACGGCCACGCGGTAATGGCAGCCCATGGCGGTTTCGAGACCACCGCCGAGCGCGGTGCCATGGATGGCGGCGATGATGATCTTGGGCGAAGCCTCCATTTCCTCGATGACTTCCGGCAGCCAGGGATCCTGGCGCGGCTTGTCGAACTCGGTGATGTCGGCGCCGGCGATGAAAGTGCGGCCGGCGCAGATCAGGATGGCGGCCTTCGCGGCGCTGTCCGCCACGAACTGGCGCACGCAGTTCTGGAGACCCGCGCGTACCGGCAGCGACAGGGCGTTGACCGGCGGGCTGTCGACGGTGATGTATGCAATGTCGCCTTCGCGGCTGTAGGTGACTACGTCTGCCATGGGGAGAATCCTCTCTAGTCTTTCGTTCGTTGCTTCGGTGTTGATTTACTTGTTGACGTCGATGACCACGCGGCCACGGATCTCGCCGCGCAGAATCGATGCGCACAATTCAGGCACGCGCGCCAGCGGCTCGACGGTGTAGACGCCCTTGAGCTCGGCCGGGTCGATGAGCTTGGCGAGATCGGCCCATGCGCGTTCGCGCGCCGCCATCGGCGCCATCACCGAGTCGATGCCCTGCAGGCGCGCGTTGCGCAGCAGGAAGGGCATGACGGTGCTCGGCAGGTCGCCGCCGCCGGCGAGACCGCAGGCCGCCACCACGCCGTTGTAACGCAGCTGCGCCAGCGCGCTGGCGAGGGTGGTCGAGCCGACGCTGTCGACACAGGCCGACCAGGTTTCCTTTTCCAGCGGCTTGCTCGCGCGTGCGAGTTCACTGCGCGCGATGGTGTCCTTGGCGCCGAGGCCCTTGAGATAGGCAGCCGTTTCGGGCCGGCCGGTGCTCGCCACCACTTCGTAGCCGAGCTTGGCCAGCAACATGATGGCGACCGAGCCGACGCCGCCGGCGCCGCCCGTCACCAGCACCGGGCCGTCGGCGGGTTGGGTACCGTGATCGCGAATGGCGTTGACCGCCAGCATCGAGGTGTAGCCGGCGGTGCCGATGGCCATCGCCAGCTCACTGCTGAAGGCGTCCGGAATGCGTACCAGGAAATCAGCATTGACGCGCTGCTTTTGCGCGTAGGCGCCCCAGTGGCGCTCGGACAAGCCGTAGCCGTTCACCAGCACGCGATCGCCGGCCTTCCATTTCGACGAGCGCGACTCGACCACCGTGCCAGCGAGATCGATGCCGCACACCATCGGCAGCTTGGCGCAGATCGGGAAGGTGTTGGTGACGGCCAGGCCGTCCTTGTAATTGACGGTCGAGAAATCGATATCGACCAGCACGTCTTCATCGGGCAGGTCGGCGAGGCCTAAGGTGGTCAAGGCGGCGCTGAACTTGCCGTCGGCGTCTTTGCTGGCCAGGATGGCCTTGATTGAATTGCTCAATGGGAACTCCGGGTTCGTGGTTCTGGGTGTTTAGTCGATGGTGATGAACAGTGAGCGGCGCGGCTGTCCGTTCACGGCGCGGCTGATATGGCCCTGGCCGCTGGTGTCCTCGGCCAGCAGGATGTCGCCGGCGCCGAACACGCGGCGCGTGCCGTCGCCAATCTCGACGTCCAGCCCGCCTTCCAGGATCACGATGTACTGGCGCTCGGGCGCGTTGTGCCAGCTGTAGTCGTAGTTGCTGTCGGTGTGGCGGAAGATCAGGCTCTTGACCGGATGGCGCGCCGACAGGTGGCCGATCAGGCCCTGGTCGTCCATCTCGATGTCGAAGTCCTCGAAATGCGACTGCTGGTCGGCGCCCGTGTAGAGACGGGTCACGCGCATGCTGCGTTTGGCGGCGGCCATGGGCTCCTCGAGGCGGTGAAGTGGACGGAACGGAGTCCGCTAGAATAAACCGCCCGGCGCCGCCCTGACCACCCGCAGGACAGGCGCGCGACCGGCCGCAACCGACTACCGCAAGCGAGGAAACCCATGACGGCGAGTGGCGCCTGGCAGCACCCTTTCGGCCGCGTCGATGACGTGGCGGCGACTTTCGATGCCCATGATTACGTGGCCGACCGGCCGCTGTGCCTGACCACCAAGCTGGCCTTCGACCTCGGCAAGCCCATCCTGCTGGAGGGCGAGGCCGGGGTCGGCAAGACCGAGGTCGCCAAGGTGCTGGCCAGCGCGCTCGACACGCCGCTCATCCGCCTGCAGTGCTACGAGGGACTGGATGCCAGCGCCGCCCTCTACGAATGGAATTACGCGCGCCAGATCCTCGCCATCCGCCTGGCCGAGGCCGACGCCGCGCGCCGCACTGAACTCGACAGCGCGATCTTCGGCCCCGAGTTCCTGTTCGAGCGGCCGCTGTTGAAAGCCATCCGCCATCCCGGCCCGCGACCGGCGGTGCTGCTGATCGACGAAATCGATCGCGCCGACGAGGAGTTCGAAGCCTTCCTGCTCGAGATCCTGTCGGACTACCAGATCACGGTGCCCGAGCTCGGCACCTTCAGCGCCGTGCACAAGCCCTGCGTGATCCTGACCTCCAATCGCACCCGCGAATTGAACGACGCCCTGAAGCGCCGCTGCCTGTACCTGTGGATCGATTACCCGAGCCCGGAAAAGGAACGCGACATCATCACCAAGCGCGTGCCCGGCATAGACCTTGAACTCGCCGAAGCGGTGACGCGCGTCATGCAGGGCCTGCGCGCAGTGGATTTCTACAAGCGGCCCGGCGTCGCCGAGGCCCTCGACTGGGCGCGCGCCCTGCTCGGGCTCGAGATCGGGAAGATCGTGCCGGAGACGGTGCTGGAGACGGCGGGCGTGGTGTTGAAGTATCGCGATGACGTGTCGCGGCTCGGCAAGATGGATCTGGATGCGCTGTTGCAGGGGAAGGCAGTGGAGTCGTGAGGCCTGCGCTTGCCAATGTCAGACTGAAG
Source organism: Pseudomonadota bacterium (assembly GCA_016719885.1). Taxonomy (NCBI): domain Bacteria; kingdom Pseudomonadati; phylum Pseudomonadota; species Pseudomonadota bacterium. The sequence continues at coordinate 113,556 of JADJYF010000003.1, forward strand.
TCTGACCCACACAATGACAGGGGGCGCCGGGCAGCTCCTTGTGGGTCAGACTTCAGTCTGACATTCAGGGCATGGCACCGCGCCGAGCCATGACCTCCCCGGCCGAACCCCTCATCGCCCAGACCCTGGCCCTGTGCCAGGCCGCCCGCGACGCCGGCCTGCCGGTGACCCAGGCGCGCGCCATCGATGTATTTCGCTCGCTCGCGATGATCGACTGGCAGGACGCCGAGGATTACCGCCTCGCCCTGCGCACCAACCTGGTGGCGAGCCGCGAGGACGAGATCCTGTTCGACCGGGTGTTCGCGGTGCATTTCGGCAAGAGCGAGTTCGAACACGACGGCGGCGCGATCCTCGCGCGTAGCGAGCTGTTGCGCGGCAATCTCGAGGCCGGCGGCCGTGCCAACGAAGCGCACCGCGACATGCTGACCGAGGCTGATACGTTTGGCGCGCAGGAGGTACAGCGTCGCGCCAACCTCGCCGCGCGATGGGACGCCGACGCGCCGCCGCTCGAGCAGATCATCCGCGAACTGGCGCGGCGGTTGGCCACGCGCCCGTCGCGACGCACGGCGCCGGCCCGTCACGGTGCGCGCGTGGACCTGCGCCGCTCCATGCGTCGCAGCGTGCGCCACGGTCTCGATCTCGTCCAACTGGCGCGCACCGCGCGCAAGACGCGCAAGACCCGCATCGTCATGCTGTGCGACGTCAGCGGTTCGATGGACGCGTTCAATCCCTTCCTGCTGCAGCTCATGTTCGGCCTGCAACAGGCGCTGAAATCCAGCCGCACGCTGGTGTTCAGCACCCAGGTCAGCGAGATCACCCAGTACCTGCGCCGCCGCTCGGTGCTCGAGACCCTCGCCGAAATCGGCGACAAGGTGCGCCATTGGTCGGGCGGCACCGACGTCGGCGCGGCGCTCGGCCAACTCAATCGCGGCGTGCTGCGCGAAGGCTCGGCGCATGCCACGGTGCTCATCATCATCAGCGACGGTTACGACAACGGCGCGCCCGAGCGCATCGCGGCGGAGCTAGAGGCGGCCAAGCGTCGCGTGCGCACGCTGGTCTGGATCAACCCGATGTATGGCGCCAGCACCTTCGTGGTGAGGGCCGCCGGCATGAAGGCCGCCCTGCCCTACATCGATCATTTCCTGCCGGCCTTCAACGCGCGGGCCTTGCACGACCTGGTGAAGGGCCTGGCCGCCCTGTAGATGCGAATTCATTCGCACATTGATGGGAATGCCGCGTCATTCAATGCGCGAATGAATTCGCACCTACAATGACGTCTTCGCCACCGGGAAGCTGACCATGGAACAACGCATCCGCGAACTGCTCGCCCAGATCAACACCCTGGAGGAAGAGCTCGCGCAGACCCTGCATGAAAAGGAGCAGCGCCTGTTCTACCAGTTCAAGGGGCGACGCATCGAGTTCGAGGACAGCATCCGCGCCACCCACAAGCGCCTGAAGCGCGGCGTGCTGCGCTGGCTGGTGACCGACCGGCCGCAGAATCTCCTGACCGGCCCCATCATCTACAGCCTCATCATTCCGCTGCTGACGCTCGACCTGTTCGTGAGCGTCTACCAGGCGCTGTGCTTCCCGGTCTACCGCGTGGCCAAGGTCAAACGCGCCGACTACGTGGTGATGGACCGCTACCACCTTGGCTATCTCAATTTCTTCGAGCGCTTCCACTGCGCCTACTGCGGCTACGCCAATGGCGTGCTGGCCTACGCGGTCGAGATCGCGGCGCGCACCGAGCAGTACTTCTGCCCGATCAAACACGCGCGCAAGGTGTTGGGCAGCCACGCGCGCGCCCAGCGCTTCCTGGAATACGGTGACGCGACCGATTACCACGCGCGCCTGGAGGCGTTCCGGCAGGCCTTGGATGAAGGCGGTGGATAATCCTTGTGTGGGTCAGACTTCAGTCTGACGAGCTTGCATGCTGCATCCGATGTCCGACTGAAGTCGGACCCACATTGACAGGGCTTCACCCCATCAACTGCTGATACAGCTCCCCGTAAACCGCCGCCGGCCCTGCCCACGACACTTCCTGCGCCATGCCCCGCTGCATGAGAGCTGCCCAACGTTGCGGCTGCTGCTGATAGACCGCGAGCATACGCGCGAGCGTGTCGCGCAAGGCATGGGCGTACGGTGCTTCGAACACGAAACCGGTGCCGCTGTCGCCGGTGCTTTCGTCCACCACGGTGTCGGCCAGCCCGCCGACGCGCCGCACTATCGGCACGGTGCCGTAGCGCAGGCCGTAGAGTTGGGTGAGGCCGCAGGGCTCGAAACGGCTCGGCACCAGGATCGCATCGGCGCCGCCGAACACGCGGTGCGACAGCGCTTCGTCGAAACGGATTGCGGTCGCGATGCGGCCGGGTTCGCGCGCGGCGAGCGCGCTGAAGGCCTGTTCGAGGCCGGCTTCGCCGGTGCCGAGCACCAGCAATTGCATGTCGGCCAGGGCCGGGTCGGCGATCGCTTCGAGCAGCAGGTCCAGCCCTTTCTGATAGGTGAGCCGCCCGACCACCGCGACCAGCGGGCGACGCGGGTCATCGGCCAGCCCGCATTCCTTGCGCAAGGCACGGCGGTTGACGGCCTTGGCGCTCGGCGCCGTGTCGCGCGTGTAGGGCTGCGCCAGCGCGGCATCGCTGCTGCTGTCCCACAGCAAGGTGTCGACGCCGTTCAAGATGCCGAGCAGCCGCGACGCGCGATCGCGCAGCACGCCATCGAGACCTTCGCCGCCTTCCGGCCTCAGGATCTCGCGCGCGTAGCTGGGCGACACCGTGGTGATGGCGTCGGCGGCCAGCAAGGCACCCTTCATGAACGACAGGTCGCCGTGGAATTCCAGCGCGGACGGCGTCAGCTGCGCGGGGCCGAGGCCCAGCGCCGGCCCGACGTCCAAGGGGAAGCGTCCCTGGAAGGCGAGGTTGTGGATGGTGAACACGGTGCGCACCGCGTTGGCCGGATGCTGACGCAGGTAGACCGGCGCCAGCGCCGCGTGCCAGTCGTGGGCATGCACGATGTCGGCCTGCCAGCTGGCGTCGAGACCGCCGGCCGCGAGCTGCGCCGCGACGTGGCCGAGCAGGCCGAAACGCAGGTGGTTGTCGGCCCACGGCAAGCCCGCACCGTCGACATAGGGATTGCCGGCGCGGCCATATAGCCAGGGCGCATCGATGACATACAGACACACCGTGCTGCCCGGCAGCGTTGCGCGCAGCAGTTGAATGCGCGAGGCGCCGAAAGCCGTGCCGAGCGGCGCGCCCACCGGCGTCAAGTGGCCGGCGGCGAAGCCCTGCAGCACCGCTTCGTAGCCCGGCAACAGCAGGCGCACGTCGCAGCCCCGCGCGGCGAGCGCCGGCGGCAAGGCGCCGACCACGTCGGCCAGCCCGCCGGTCTTGACCAGGGGATGGGCTTCGGCGGCGACGTGCAGGACGCGTGGCGTGGCGAGCGTCAAGCGCTGAGCCTCGCCAGCATCTGGCGCGTGACCAGCGTGATGCCCTTCTCGGTGACGTAGAAACGCTCGGCGTCGAGCTCCGGGTTCTCGCCGATGATCATGCCATCGGGAATGCTGCAGCCATGATCGATCACGCAGTGGTTCAGGCGCACGCCGCGCCCGACCTGCACCTCGGGCAGCAGCACCGACGACGCCACGCTGGCGTAGGAATGCACGCGGCACTTGGAGAACAACAGGCTCTTGTTCAATTCGCCGCTGATGATGCAGCCGCCCGACACCAGCGATTCCAGCGCCATGCCACGACGGTTCTGCCAGTTGTGCACGAACTTGGCCGGCGGCAGCTGTTCCTGGTAGGTCCAGATCGGCCACGCCGTGTCGTAGAGATTCAAGGCCGGCACGGTGGCGGTCAGATCGATGTTCGCCTCCCAGTAGGCATCGATGGTGCCGACGTCGCGCCAATAGGGTTCGCGCCCGGGTTCGAGGCCCACGCAGCAGCTCTCGAAGGACAGCGCGCGCGCGTCGCCGCGTTCCACCACCGCCGGAATGAGATTGCGGCCGAAATCATGTTCGGAATCCTCGCGTGCGGCATCGTCGGCGAGCATGTCGAACAGGTACTGGGCGTTGAACACGTAGATGCCCATGCTGGCGAGGGCGATGCCGGGCTTGCCCGGCATGGACGGCGGCTGGGCGGGCTTTTCCAGGAAGTCGGTGATGCGCTGCTCGGCGTCGACGGCCATCACGCCGAAACCCGTCGCCTCCTCCACCGGCACCTCGATGCAGCCGACCGTGCACGGCGCGCCGCTCGCGACATGGCGCGCGAGCATTTCCATGTAGTCCATCTTGTAGATGTGATCGCCGGCCAGCACCAGGATGTAATCGGCGCCATAGCCCTGCACGATGTCGAGATTCTGGAAGATGGCGTCGGCCGTGCCCTTGTACCAGGAGCGCTCGTCGATGCGCTGCTGGGCCGGCAGCAGATCGAGGAACTCGTTCATCTCCGACTTCAGGAACGCCCAGCCGCGTTGCAGGTGCCTGAGCAGGCTGTGGGACTTGTACTGCGTCAACACGCCGATGCGCCGGATGCCGGAGTTCAGGCAGTTCGACAGCACGAAATCGATGATGCGGAACTTGCCGCCGAAGTACACCGCCGGCTTGCAGCGCACGTCGGTCAATTGTTTCAAACGCGAACCGCGGCCACCGGCCAGCACGAAGGCGTAGGAACGTCGCAACAGGCGCAGGCGATGGGGTTGTTCGAAGGTCATAGGGCGCTCTCATGTGGCATGCCGCCCGCAATTGGTGCAGGTCGGGCCGTCACGGTCCGATAGGTAGTCATGGCTAGTTTTCCAGAGCGGGCATCGCGTTACAATCGATTCACCGTGACCGATGCCACTCCACAATTTCCCATCGACCCGCCGCGCAACGATGCCGATTCGCTGCGTCGCGCGGTGGCCCACGCGCTGCTCTACGGCGGAGGTCGTTACCCCGATCTCGCGACGGCGCAGGACTGGTACCTGGCGGTTGCCAGCGCGGTGCGCGACCGGCTGGTCGAACGCTGGATGGAGACCACCCAGCGCTGGCGCGCGGCCGACGCCAAGCGCGTCTATTACATGTCGATGGAGTTCCTGATCGGGCGCACCTTGTCCAACGCCCTGCACGCGCTTGGCCTGTACGACGAACTGGCGCACGCGGTGACTGCGCTGGGCGTGGACCTCGACGAGGTGCGGCAACGGGAACCGGACGCCGCGCTCGGCAACGGCGGTCTCGGCCGTCTCGCTGCCTGTTTTCTCGATTCCATGGCGACCCTCGGCCTGCCGAGCTTCGGCTACGGCATCCGCTACGACTATGGCATGTTCGCCCAGCACATCTTGAACGGTTACCAGGTCGAGCAGCCGGACGACTGGCTGAAATTCGGCAATCCCTGGGAGTTTCCGCGCCCCGACACCACCTACGAGATCCGCTACGGCGGCTGGGTGCGGCGCGACGAGGACGGCGCGCACTGGGTCGATACCGAGTCGGTGCTGGCCATGGCCTACGACATCATCGTGCCCGGCCACGGCACGCGCGCGGTCAGCACCCTGCGCCTGTGGCACGCCAAGGCCGCCGAGTCGCTCGATCTCGCGCTCTTCAACCAGGGCGATTACATGCGCGCGGTGCGCGCCAAGAACCTGTCGGAAAACGTCACGCGCGTGCTGTATCCCGACGATTCCAGCTACCAGGGCCGCGAGCTGCGCCTGCGCCAGGAATTCTTCTTCACCAGCGCCTCCATGCAGGACATCCTCACGCGCTACATGCGTGAGCATGCCGACTTCGAGCAGCTGGCCGACAAGGTCGCGGTGCACCTCAACGACACCCACCCCGCTATCGCGGTGCCGGAGCTGATGCGCCTGCTGCTCGACGTGCATCGCCTCGAATGGGTCGATGCCTGGGGCATGTGCACGCGCATCTTCTCCTACACCAATCACACGCTCATGCCCGAGGCGCTCGAGACCTGGCCGCTGGAAATGATGCGCAGCGTGCTGCCGCGCCATCTCGACATCATCTTCGAGATCAACGAGCGCCACCTGGCCGAGGTGCGTGAGCAGCTCGGTGACGATCCGGCGCTGCTGTCGCGCCTGTCGCTCATCGACGAGGGCGGCGAGCGCCGCGTGCGCATGGCGCATCTGTCGGTGGTGGCGAGCCACACCGTCAACGGTGTCTCGAAACTGCACAGCAACCTCATCCGCGAAACCATTTTCGCCGACTTCGTGCGGCTGTGGCCGACGCGCTTCTGCAACAAGACCAATGGCATCACGCCGCGACGCTGGCTGGTCAGCGCCAACCGCGAGCTGACGGCGCTGCTGGACGCGCGCCTCGGCCTCGGCTGGCGGCGCGATCTCGGCGAGCTCGCCGGCCTGCGCGCGCAGGCCGACGATGTGGCGCTGCTGGAACGCTTCGCCGCCGTCAAGCTCGCCAACAAGCAGCGCCTGGCGGCCTGGGTCGAACGGGAACTCGGCATCGCGCTCGACCCCGCGTCGCTGTTCGATGTGCAGGTCAAGCGCATCCACGAATACAAGCGCCAGCTCTTGAACGCGCTGCACGTGGTGGCGCGTTACCACGCCATACTCGACAACCCCGAGGCCGGCTGGGTGCCGCGCACGGTGCTGTTCGCCGGCAAGGCCGCCTCGGCCTATCGCATGGCCAAGCTCGTCATCAAGCTCATCAACGACATCGCGGTGCGCATCAACAACGACGCGCGGGTCAATCACCTGCTGAAAGTGGTGTTCGTGCCCAATTACAGCGTGTCGATCGCCGAGCTGGTGATGCCGGCGGCCGATTTGTCCGAGCAGATCTCGACGGCCGGCACCGAGGCGTCCGGCACCGGCAACATGAAGTTCGCACTGAATGGCGCGCTGACCATCGGCACCCTGGACGGCGCCAACATCGAAATTCGCGAGGAAGTCGGCGCCGACAACATCTTCATCTTCGGCATGACCGCCGACGAGGTCGAGCGCCTGCGTGCCAGCGGCCACCGTCCGCTCGATATCTACGCGGCCAACCCGGCCTTGAAACGCGTGCTGGACGGCATCGCCGACGGCGAGTTCTCGCCCGAGGAGCCGCAGCGCTTCGTGCCGCTGGTCGATTCACTGCTGCGCTTCGGCGATCACTACCTGCTGCTGGCTGATTTCGCGTCCTATGTCGAGGCCCAGGGTCATGTCGATGCCCTGTATCGCAAGCCGCGTGAATGGGCGCGGCGTGCGCTCTTGAACGTGGCGGGCATGGGCGCGTTTTCCAGCGATCGCACCATCGCCGAGTATGCCGGCGAGATCTGGCGGGTCAGCCCCGTCGTCGACTGACTCCACCATGCACGATGCGCACGACGCCGGACCGACGGTGCCGGACGAGGCCTGGGATGCGCTCGCGCGCGGTGAACACGGCGATCCCTTCGCCCTGCTCGGTCCGCATGCCGATGCCGATGGACGCTGGTGGCTGACGGTCTTCCTGCCGGGCGCGGTGAAGGTCGACGCGGTCACCGCCAATGGCGCGCGCATCATTGCCGCGCTCGAGCCGCGCGACACGCGCGGACTGTTCGCCAATCGCCTGCCGCGCCTGCGTAAACGCCCCGATTACCGCCTGCGCATCGAATGGGCCGACGGCCAGCGCAGCACGGCGCAGGACGATCCCTACCGTCACCTGCCCGTGCTCGGCGAGACCGACCTGTGGCTGCTGGCCGAAGGCACGGAACAACGCCCCTACGACAAGCTCGGCGCGCATCCGCGCCGCATCGGCGGCGTGGACGGCACGCTGTTCGCGGTGTGGGCGCCCCACGCGCGGCGCGTGTCGGTGGTCGGCGACTGGAATGCCTGGGACGCGCGTCGCCATCCCATGCGTTTGCGCCGCGAGGCCGGCGTGTGGGAGATCTTCATTCCAGGCGTCGCGCCCGGTGCACGCTACAAGTTCGCGCTCATCGACATGCACGGCGCCCACGAACCCTGGCGCGCCGATCCCTACGCACGCCAGGCGGAGCTGCGACCGGCCACGGCATCGGTGGTGAGCGCGCCGTTGCCGGCGCCCGCTACGGCCCGTCGCGCGCTCGCTCACGACCAGCCGATGGCCATCTACGAAGTGCATGTCGGCTCGTGGCGGCGCGTCGGCGGCGAGCACGAGCGCTGGCTCGACTGGGACGAACTCGCCGACAGCCTCGTGCCCTACGCCGTCGAACTCGGTTTCACGCATCTCGAACTGATGCCGATAGCCGAGCACCCCTTCGATGGCTCGTGGGGCTACCAGCCCATCGGACTCTATGCGCCGACCGCGCGCTGCGGCGAGCCGGCGGGGCTCTTGCGTTTCATCGCGCGCTGCCACGACGCCGGCCTCGGCGTGATCCTCGACTGGGTGCCGGGTCACTTCCCGACCGATTTGCATGGCCTCGCGCGTTTCGACGGCAGCCATCTCTACGAGCACGCCGACCCGCGCGAGGGCAGCCATCCCGACTGGGGCACGCTGATCTACAACTACGGGCGTTACGAGGTGCGCGATTTCCTGATCGGCAACGCGCGCTACTGGATAGAGAACTTCGGCGTCGACGGCCTGCGCGTCGACGCGGTGGCCTCGATGATCTACCGCGACTACAGCCGTGCGCCGGGCCAGTGGCTGCCGAACGTGCATGGCGGCCGCGAAAATCTCGAGGCCATCGATTTCCTGAAACACATGAACGAAGTGTTGGGCGCCGACCATCCCACGGCCCTCACCATCGCCGAGGAATCGACCAGCTGGCCCGGCGTCAGCCAGCCGACCTCCAGCGGCGGTCTCGGCTTTCACTACAAGTGGAACATGGGTTGGATGAACGACGTGCTGCGCTACTTCGCGCGCGACCCGGTGCACCGGCGTCATCACCAGAACGAACTGACTTTCGGACTGCTCTACGCCTTCGACGAGCATTTCGTGTTGCCGCTATCACACGACGAAGTGGTGCACGGCAAACGTTCGCTGCTGGCCAAGATGCCGGGCGACAGCTGGCAGCGCTTCGCCAACCTGCGGCTGCTGCTGGCTTTCATGTACGCCCATCCGGGCCGCAAGCTGCTGTTCATGGGCGCCGAGTTCGGCCAGGAGCGCGAATGGAACCATGACCAGGGCCTCGACTGGCATTTGCTCGAGGACGCCGCCCATCGCGGCGTGCAGTCGCTGGTCAAGGACCTCAATCAACGCTATCGCAGCCTGCCGGCGCTGCACGCGCGCGACAGTGAAGCGGGCGGATTCGAATGGCTGAGCCACGAGGAACATGCCGAGAGCGTGCTGGCCTTCATGCGCCATGGCCACCAGGCGCGGCACACCGTCATCGCGGTTTTCAATTTCACGCCGGTGGTGCGACACGGCTATCGCCTGGGCGTGCCCGACGACGGCGCGTGGCGCGAATGCCTGAATTCCGATTCGGGCCATTACGGCGGCAGCAATCTCGGCAACCATGGCGCACGCCTGGAGCCGCAGGCGCTGGCCGCGCATGGGCGCAGCCATAGTCTCAGCCTCGATTTGCCGCCGCTCGGCGCATTGTTTCTGCACAGGACCGACTGATTCCATGACGCTAGAAGCCGGCACGCCCTGGCCCCTGGGCGCGACCCTCACCGAGGTGGGGGTGAACTTCGCGGTGTTCTCCGCCCACGCCACGCGTATCGAATTGTGCCTGTACGACCGCGACGGCGTGCGCGAACTGGCGCGCGTGGCCTTGCCGGCCTACACCGACGGCGTGTGGCACGGCCTGCTGCCCGGCGCCGCCGCGGGCCTCGTGTACGGACTGCGCGCCCACGGCCCCCAGGACGCCGCGCGCGGCCACCGCTTCAATCCGCACAAGCTGCTGCTCGATCCCTATGCGCGACGCCTGACCACGCACTGGCGCTGGAGCGAGGCGCATCTCGGTGACGTGCACGACAAGGCCGATCGTCACGTGACGCTCGACAACGCGCGCGACATGCCGAAAGCGGTGGTCGAGCACGAGCACTTCGACTGGCAGGACGACCGCGCGCCGCGCACGCCGCTGGCCGACACCCTGCTCTACGAGGTGCACGTCAAGGGCTTCACCTGGCGTCATGCCGAGGTGCCGGCCGAGCAGCGCGGGCGTTTCTTAGGCGTATCCTCGGCGCCCGCCATCCTCCACCTGCGACGCCTCGGCGTCACCGCCGTCACGCTGTTGCCGGTGCAGCAGCACTTGACCGAGGCCGGCCTCGCGCGGCGCGGCGCCCACAATTACTGGGGCTACAACACCGTCGCCTTCAACGTGCCCGATGCACGTTTCGCCGCCACCGACGCCGTGCGTGAATTCAAGACCATGGTCCGCGGCCTGCACCAAGCCGGCATCGAGGTCATCCTCGACGTGGTCTACAACCACACCGCCGAATCGGACCAGCGCGGTCCAACCGTATCGTGGCGCGGCCTCGACAACGCCAGCTGGTATCGCCTGCGACACGAGGACGCGCGCTTCTACGAGAACCACGCCGGCACCGGCAACAGCCTCGACCTGTCACAACCGCGCGTCTTGCAGTTCGTGCTCGACTCGCTGCGCTACTGGGTGACGGACATGCACGTCGACGGGTTCCGCTTCGACCTTGCGACCTCGCTGGCGCGCGGCGCGCAGGGCTTCGATGCGCGTCATCCGTTCCTGATGGCGATCGCCCAGGACCCCATCCTGTCGCGCGTCAAACTCATCGCCGAGCCGTGGGACGCCGGCCCGGGCGGCTACCAGCTCGGGCATTTCCCGGCCGGCTGGTCGGAATGGAACGATCGCTACCGCGACGCGGTGCGCGCATTCTGGGTGCGCAAGACCGCCGACCGCGGCGAGTTCGCCGCGCGTCTGGCCGGCTCCAGCGAGCTGTTCCACCACGCCGGCCGCGGCGTGTTCGCCGGCATCAATTACCTCACCGCCCATGACGGCTTCACGCTGCAGGATCTCGTCAGCTACGACCATAAGCACAACGAGAGCAATGGCGAGGACAATCGCGACGGCCACGATCACAACCTGTCCTGGAACTGCGGCGCCGAGGGCGACACCGACCTGCTGATGGTCAACACCCTGCGTGGGCGCCTGAAACGCGCCTTGCTCGCCACGCTCATGCTGTCGCGCGGCGTGCCGATGCTGCTCGGCGGCGACGAACTCGGGCGTACGCAGCGCGGCAACAACAATGCCTACGCCCACGACGACGAGACGAGCTGGTTCGACTGGGCGCGCATCGATGCAGACCTGCTCGAATTCACGGCGCAGCTGGCGCAGTTCCGGCGCGCCACGCCGCAGCTGCGCGACGGCCGCTGGTGGAACGGCGAAAGCGACGCCGGCGGTCAGCGTGACGTGGTGTGGTTCGACCGCCAGGGCAAGGAAATGCATGTCGAGCACTGGCAGGACACGCAACGCTTCGCGCTCGGCATGCTGCTCGGCGCGCGCGCCATCGAGGGCACGGCGCCGCTGCTGGCGCTGTTCAATGCCGAGCAGAAGGACTGCCTGTTCACGCTGCCGCGCGGGTGCTGGACGCTGCGCTTCGATACCGCGCTGGCCGCGCCTTTCGCGCTCGACGGTCAAGTCGTTGACGGTGACACGTTGACGGTGAAAGCGCGCAGCGTGACGGTGCTCGAGGGGCGCATCGAGGGCGCGGCATGAGCGCGGCGCGCGCGAGCGGCATCCTGTTGCATCCCACTTCGCTGCCGGCGCCGCTGGATGACGACGGCCAGGCGCGTGATGCCGGCAGCGGCGACTTCGGCGCCGCGGCGCGGCGCTTCATCGACTGGCTGGCGAGCGCCGGCCAGAGCTTGTGGCAGGTCTTGCCGTTCAACCCGGTCGGGCCGGGCTTTTCGCCCTACACCAGTTCCGCCGCCCATGCCGGCAATCCGCTCTTGATCGCGCCCGATGAACTGGCCGCGCTCGGCCTGCTCGATGGCGCCATGCTGGCGAACGAATACGCGCGCCTGCAATGCGCGCCGGATCGCATCGAGGTGGAGAGCTGCCAACGGCTGCGCATGCGCCTCTTGCATCTCGCCGCCGGCGCCTTCTTCGCCGAGGCCGCGCGCTTCGCGCCCCTGCACGAGGAATTCCGCGCGTGGTGCGCGGCCGAGCGCGCGTGGCTGGACGACTACAGCCTGTTCATGGCCCTGCGCGGACGCCACGGCGAGCACTGCCCGTGGACGCAATGGCCGGCGGCGCTGGCGGCGCGCGAACCGGCGGCGCTCCGCACGGCACGCGCGGGCCTGTCGGCGGAATGCGATTTCTGGTGCTTCGTGCAGTGGAGTTTCGCGCGCCAATGGCAGGCGCTGCGCGACTACGGCGCGGCGCGCGGCATACGCATCGTCGGCGATCTGCCGATCTACGTGTCCTTCGACAGCGTCGAGGTGTGGGCAGCGCGTGATTTGTTCGAGCTCGACCAAGCGGGCCTGCCCCTCGTGGTGGCCGGCGTGCCGCCGGATTATTTCAGCGCCGAAGGCCAGCGATGGGGCAACCCGCTGTATCGCTGGCGGCGCCACGCCGAACAGGGCTACGCGTGGTGGCTGGCGCGCATGCGCTCGGCGTTGCGCCACGCCGACATCGTGCGCATCGATCATTTCCGCGCGCTCGAGTCCTACTGGGAAGTCGATGCCGCCGCGCGCACCGCGATCGAAGGACGCTGGCGGCCGGGGCCGGGTCTCGAATTCTTCACCGCGCTCGAGAGCGGCCTTGGACTGGCGCGCGGCGCGTTGCCGGTGATCGCCGAAGACCTCGGCACCATCACGCCGGCCGTGCACGCCCTGCGTCGCGCCGCCGGCCTGCCCGGCATGCGCGTGCTGCAGTTCGGCTTCGCCGCCGACGCGCGCGATCTCAACCTGCCGCACAACCTGCCGGAAGACTGCGCGGTCTACACCGGCACGCACGACAACGATACCAGCCTCGGCTGGTTTGCCGGTGCCGGTGGCCATGAGCGCGACTTCGCGCGCACCTATCTCAAGACCGACGCTCACGAGATCGGCTGGGACCTCATCCACGCGGCATCGATGTCGACCGCGCGTTACGCCATCTATCCCCTGCAGGATGTGCTGGGCCTGGGCAGCGAAGCGCGCATGAACACGCCCGGCGTGGCCGACGGCCAATGGCGCTGGCGCTTCGAGTGGCGGCAGCTACAGGACTGGCAGGCGCGTCGCCTGCGCCAGATCTCGGCGGTACATGGGCGCAATGGTTTGGATATAGGCCAGGCGCTGCGTTGATTGCCGCGCTCGATGTCAGACTGAAGTCTGACCCACAGGGAAAGGCTTCTTGTTTTGTGGGTCGGACTTCAGTCTGACACTTCGCATCGTGTGCGAATGAATTCGCACCTACGGGTCAGGGCGCGGCCGGCTCGGCCTTTTCCGGCTCCACCGCCGGCGTGGTGCCCACCACTTTCTCCAGGCGATTGTCGCGGCGTTCGTGCTGCAGGGCTTCGCGGCGGCGGCTGTCGCTGTCGAACCAGCGGTACTCGAGATTGCCGATGATGCCGGAGATCGGCCGTAGGAAAGCGCCCTTGGTGGTGCCGTCGGCGGCGTGGTTGATGACGTCCTCGAAATTCGATTCCGGCGCCGCCGCCGAGCCCCAGATGCGGAACTCCGGGCCGCGCCAGTAGCCGAGCTCGTTACGCGTGTCCTGCATGAGATCCATGCTGTAGAGGATCGCCGCGCCGCGCCCCAGCATGTCGAGATGGGCGTTCAGCTCCAGCGGCGCGTCGAAGATGTCGCTGCCGTCTTCATGGGCGATGCCGCCGGTGGCGGTCAGCGCGATGGTGGGGCTCAGCACCTGGAACTGTTCGATGGTGACGTTACGTGATTCATCACGCTTGAGATGGATGTCGATGGTGTCGTAATCGATCTGGGCAATGTAGTTGACGAGGCGCGCGATGGCGCCGGCGCCGAAGCCGCCGGTCGGCACGTAGGACAGGGTTTCGCCGACCAGGCCCAGCACGTCCGAGGCGCCGAGCATCAGCCCGCTGTCGGGCGGCAAGGGCCGGAACAGGCCTTCGCGGCTCTGCATGGCGATGTCGAACAAGACCTTGTTGCGCAGCTGCGAGAAATTCGGGAACTGGCCGAAGGCCTTCACGTCGACGCCGAACAGGCCCTCGACGCGCGGCTTCTCGCCCGGCACCAGTTCGGTGAAGAACTGGTTGAGGTTGAAGTCCTTGATGTTGCCGACGATGTCGAGGTCGTAGGGTTGCGCGGCGTCCTTGTCGAAGCGCGTGGTGCCCTCGAAACGCAGCGCGCTGTCGTGGAAATGCGCCTTGATGCCATTGAGGGCGAGCCTGCGACTGCGCAGGTCGACCTGCCCGCCGACGTCGGTGAAGGCCAGGTAGTCGGTGTAGAAGAGCTTGTCGACCTGCAGGTTGACCACCACCGCCGGCGGCACCACTTTCCACGCCGCCTTGGTGTCGGGTGTTTCGTTGAGCGCGAGCTTGGCCGGCTTGGCCGGCGCGTCCTTGGCTTCCGGCGTGGCCGGCAGTGACACGCTGCCGCTCTTGATGGCCTGGGCGGTGGCGAGGATGTCGTTGAGATAGAACACCTCGCTCGCGATGTCGAGATTCAAGATGCGCACTTCGTCCGGCTGCGGCGCGTAGTGCGCGACCACCGTGGCATTGCTGACGCCCGACTTGCCGCGCCCGATCAGGGGCGCATCGAAGCTGAAACCGCGGCCGTCCGCCGCCATTTCTCCCGTGACCGGGAATTCGAAGGTCTGGATGGCCAGCGGCTCATCGGACGCGAGGTTGTCGAGCACCGCGTTGGCGCTGATCTTGCGCGCGCTGTCGACGTCGATCTTGACCGCCAGCTTGCCGCTCTTGAGCTTGTGCCCCGGCATCACCGCCGGCTGCGCGAGGAGCTGCGGCAGATCGGCCTTGAGTTCGGTGGCGAGCGCGGTCAAGGGCACGGTGTTGTCCGGATCGATATCGGCGAGGACATGGCCGGTCAGGGCCGGTGCCGCCGGCTGCGCGGCAAATGTCAACGCCAGCTTGTCGAGATCGGTGCGGATCTCATGGCCTTCGACGCGCACGCTGGCCTCGCTCGCCACCGAGAATTCACGCAGCAGTTCGCGCGGACCGTCGTTGACGCGGATGGCATCGATGCCGAGCGGCGCCAGGGTCGAGGCGCGCAGGATGCGCCCGTCGGAACGGATGCGCAGGCTGGAATTGATCTCGGCGAAACTGACCGGGCCCAAGGGCACGAAGTGGTTCAAGGTCTCGGACGACAGGTCCTTGATGTCGAGCGCCGCCGCGCCGACGAAGTGCTGGGCGAGATCCTCGCCCGCCGCGAGCTGGGTTTTCAGCACCAGGCCCGGCGTCGCTTCCAGCGTCGCGGTCGCACGCTCGCCGACCTTGAGCTCGGCGCGACTGCGCTTGACCTGGATGGTGTCGGCCTGGATGCCGAGATCGAAATCGAGAGCAGCCTTGAGCGGCAGCGCCGGCAGCGGTTCGGCGAGCGCCGAGGCCACCACCGGCTGGGCGGCGACGCGTCCGACATCCAGCGCCAGCCGGCCGCTGGTCGCTACCTGCACGGGCTTGTCGGCCTGCGTGTGCAAGGACACGTTCAGTTCGCCATTGACGAGGCTGCCGCCACCGCTGCGGATGCTGAGATTACGCAAGGCCGCGCGCGTGTCGCTGGCGCTGTAGGCGAGATCGGGGGTGACCTTGATCGACAGGTCACGCAGCAGCGGCTGGCCGTCGCGCGTGACGCTCAGGTGTTCGATGCTGAGTGGCGCCGATGGGCTCAAGGTGACGCTGCCGGCACTGGGCGCCACCAGTTTGAAGTCGGCGCTGGCGATGCGGCCACCGAGCGTCATGCCCTGCAGCAAGGGGTTCAACCACGCGAGTTCGACACTGCGCGTGGCGAGCGTGGCGAGATCGCCCTCGGGGTTGCTGAGCGTGACGCTGTCGCCGAGCGTGAAGTGGAAAGGCCGCAGGCCGTCGAGTTCGACCAGCTTGGGCCGGTCGACGCCGCTCACTTCGAGGGCGGCCTTCTCGATCGACAAGGCCTTGCCGTGCTGCGCGACGATGCCTTTCCAGGCGAGGCTGGTGCCGGCCGGCAAGGGATAATCCTTGATGCGTTCGACGGCGGCCGGCACGCCGGCCACGGCGTCGTAATGCAGCGCCGCCTGGGTCCGGAAACGCCAGGTCGGCTGCGCATCGTCGCTGTGCTTGCTGGCGGCCTTGATGCTGAATTCGACGAGTGGCTGGTCGGCGACGGAGACACTCGCATCGTTGAGTGCGAAGCGCAGGAAATCCGGTGACCAGCTGGCGCTCGGGCTGACGCGCATGTCGAGATTCTCGATGAGCACCGTTTCGCCGGTCGCCTTGGGCGCTTCAGGTGCGGCATCGTCGGCGGGCGGCGCCGATTCTACGCTCGCCACGCGCACCTTGCCGAGCAAGCTGGGCGCCAGCGCCGCCAGGCGTATGCGCTTCTGTTCGTCAATGCCGAGCGCGAACGGCCCGAGCAGTTCGCCGTTCAGCACATGACCGGGCGCCAGGCCCTGCAGCCACGCCAGCGGCAACGGCCCGAGCGCGAGGCGCGCGAGTTCGCGCGGCGTGTCGAGCACGGTCATGGGCTCGGCGAACGGCAAGGTGAACGGTGCACCGAGCACGGCCGACAGGCGATTGACCAGGTTGTTGTCGACCACGTTGACATCGAGGTCGGCGAGCGTGAGCTCTCTGGCGTCGAAACTGGCGTGGGTCGTCAACGCCAGGTCGACGTGCGCCGGCAGGGCCGGCGTTTCACCGAGCACGCGCTCGAGGGCGCTGACGCGGGTGCGCGATTCCAGCGCCAGCGTGCCGCGGGTATGCAGGGTGTCGAATTCGAACTGGCCATGGCTGTCGGTGACGAGTTCCGGCAGCGGCGCGCCGGCGCTGAGCGCGACCAGCAGCTTGGCGATATCGGCGACGCGGTAGTGCCCGCGAAACACGCCGTCCTCGCCATGGTAGCGGCCCGTCACCTCGATGCGCGTCGGCATGTCGTTGCCGAGGCGAATACGCAGTGCGTGGGACTCGGGATCGGGAATGATGCGGGTGCTGCCATCGGCGGCGGACACGCGCCGCGGTTCATGACGCTGCTCGAGCGCTTCCGGCGGCGGCTCGACTTCCAGCATCACTTCCAGGTGTTGAGGATCGGCGGCCGGTGGCAGCGGCAGATCGGTATCGAGCTTCACGTCCAACAGGCGCACGCGACCGCGGTTCAACTGCGTGATGGCCGCCACGCCGCTAACCGCGAGCGGCGGCACATCGGCGCCGCGCTCGAACGCGCCTTCGAGCCTGAGGTTGCCGACCCTGAGCGGTGCGAAGCCGCTGCCGTGCAGGGTCAATGCAAGCTTGTGGTCGTTGGCGAGCAGCACCGACAGGCGCGCGTCGAGAGTGTCGAGTTTCAAGGCGTAACCGCTGTTCATGGCGGCCAGCACGCCGGGGAACGGTGTGCTCGCCGGCGCGCCGGGCGGCACGCGCGACACGTCCACCAGCGTGTCACGCAATTGAAGATCCCGCAGGGAAACGGTATGGGCCAGGGCGGCCAGGGGATTGAAGCCCACGCTGAGAGCGCCGATGTGATAACGACCGCCGCCCACGCTGATATCGACACCGCGCAACTCGGCCGACCACGGCACGACGTGGATGAACTCGATGGCCAGGCTGTCGAGCTTGGGGCCGAGCTTCTCGAGCACGAACTCGCGCTGCACGCTCGGGCGGGTGACATAAATGAACAGCAGCAGCAAGAGCAGCGACACGCCGCCCACCACTGCATGACGGCGCCCGAGCTTGCGTTCGCGGGCCCAGCGCCTCAGCGCTTCGATACGCGGGTCAGGCATGCGCCCTCTTTTTGAGTGTCCGCTGTTCCATGCAGCTTGCTGTCGTCACCGTTGCCGTTCGGCAGGTGGGATATTGGCATGACGTCGCACCGGAATGAAGCGGCCGCGGTCACAAGCTTCGCTGCCTCGAATGCGCAGCGTGACGCGCGACTTGAGCGCAGCACGCGTCGACGCTCATCATAGCCGCCGGGCGCGCGGCCACTCCGCGTGCAAGACATGCAAGAAGCATCATGAGCGCAGCGCCACACTTCATCGACGACCCTGCCTACGCGACGTTTCGCGAAATGGACAGCCGCCATGGCCGCGCCAAGGGCGATGCCTTTCGCGCCTTCAAGGCGCTGGGGGCGCGCCTGGAGGAAGGCCGCGACTTCCATTGCTGCGATCGGCGCGTGGACGGCGAACGTTTCGACCTGCTCGAAGCCAGTGGTCGCCTCTACCGTGGCACCGTGAACGGCGTGTTGCTGGGGCCGGCCGCGCAGGCCGCCATCGCGGCGATGTTCGAAGGCGACCATTCCCCGAGTGCGTAATGCGCGGTGGCGCCGGCCGCCCTAGAATCAGGCGGGCGCGCCGTGGGGCGCGCGCAACCAGTCGGGGGAGACCATGGCCAGCAATCTCGAAGAGATCGAACAGATCAAGCAGCTCAAGGCGCGCTACTTCCGCCACATGGATACGCGGGTGTGGGAAGAATGGCGCAAGTGTTTCACCGCCGACGTGGTCGCCACCTATGACGGCCCGCCGCGCCTGGATCCGACCGCGCCGCTCGATCCCATCACCTGCAGCGGCCGTGACAACCTGGTGGCGGCGGTCAGCGGCCTGTTCGTGGTCGCGCGTTCCATCCACCAGGGCTACATGCCGGAAATCGAACTGACCAGCCCCACCACCGCCAAGGGCATCTGGTCGATGTGGGACTTCATCCGCTCGCCCAAGGGCACCTTCAAGGGCTGGGGCCATTACCACGAGGACTACGTGAAGGAAGGCGACGAATGGAAGATCAAGAAGATCTACCTGTCGCGCCTGCATACCGAGGAGACCTGGGGCGGGGTGTAAAGCTCGCCCGATGCTTTTTGTGGGTCAGACTTCAGTCTGACATCGCTGTCGCCTGCCAACGGGATGAATTGTCGAGTCGTGTCAGACTGAAGTCTGACCCACAAATTTTCCTGCCAGCCTCACACTTCGAGGAGTCGTTTCATGGATTTCGGCATCGTGTGCTTTCCCACCGACACCAGCATCGAGCCGCAGGATCTCGCGCCGGCACTCGAGGCGCGCGGCTTCGAATCGCTGTTCTACGCCGAACACACCCACATCCCGACCAGTCGCCGCTCGCCGTTCGTCGGCGGCGGCGAACTGCCGGCCATGTACTGGCACAGCCACGACCAGTTCGTGGCGCTGTCGATTGCCGCCGCCACCACGCGTACGCTGAAACTCGGCACCGGCGTGACGCTGGTCACCGAGCACGACCCGATCAATCTCGCCAAGGCCGCGGCGTCGCTCGACCGGCTGTCGGGCGGCCGCCTGCTGTTCGGCATCGGCGCCGGTTGGAACGCCGAGGAGATGGAAGACCACGGCGTGGCCTTCGCCGATCGCTGGAAGGTGACGCGCGAACGCATGCTCGCCATCCGCAGCATCTGGCGCGACGACGTGCCGGAATACCATGGCCAGTTCGTCGACCTGCCGCCGATGTGGTGCTGGCCCAAGCCATTGCAGGCCGGCGGCCCGCCGGTGCTGATGGGCGCCTATTCGAAATACGTGCCGGCGCGCATCGCCGAGTACTGCGACGGCTGGATGCCGATAGAAGGCTTGATTGAAGACATCCCGGCTGCGCTCGACGATATTCGCGCCGCCATGCGCGCGCGCGGCCGCGACCCGTCCAAGCTCGACGTCACGGTGCTGGCCGAGGTGCGCGCACAGCGCGGTTTCGACCCGGCGCGCCTCGAACGCATGCTGGCCACGGGCGCCAACCGCGTGCTGTTGCCGCTGGCGGACTTTCCGCGCGACGAGGCGCTCGCCATCCTGGATGACTACGCCGCCGCGATCGCGCGGGTGCGGGGCTGAGCCAAGCCGGCGCCTGCATGGCCGCGCAGGCGCCCGCCATGCGCGGATAATCAGGCGCGAGGCGCGACCTCGTAGGCCTGCGCGTCGGCCGCGTGGGTACGCGCCACGAAGTCATCCATGGTGCCGGGGAAGTTGGTGACGAAACGCCCGCTCGCGGAGCGGTAGTAGAAATCACCGCCGCAGGCGGCCTGCCACACGTCGACGCCCGCCACGTCCTTCTGCAGTTCGTCGTTGTAGGCGGCCATGACTTCCGGACGCACGTCCAGCCACGCCAGCTTTTCGGCATCCAGGCGTTCGAGCTGACGCAGGATGTATTCGACCTGCTGTTCGATCATGAACAGGATGCAGCCCTGGTTGGTGTTGGGGCCGTAGAGCATGAACAGGTTCGGAAAGCCGGCGGTGGTGATGCCGAGATAGGCCTGCGCGCCATCGCGCCAGGCGTCGCGCAGACGCGCGCCGTCGCGACCGCTGACGTCCAGCGCGTTGAGATAGGTGGTGGTTTCAAAACCCGTCGAGTAGACGATGACGTCGAATTCGTGTTCCACGCCATCGCGCGTCAGTATGCCCGTGGCCGTGACGCGCTCGATGCCGTCGGTCACCAGCGAGACATTGTCGCGATTGAATATCGGGTAGTAGACGTCGGAGAACAGCGGCCGGCGGCAGCCGAAGGGATGCTTGGGCGTGAGCTTGCTACGCGTGGCTTCATCCTTGACCTCGGCCAGGCGCTCGAGGCCGGCGCGTTCGATGTCGGCCAGTACGGACTTGTCCTGGAAGGTGCACAGCGAATTCCACACGCGGTAGGTTTCGTCGCGGCTCTTTCTGACTTCCTCGGGATGCGCGCGGTAGAACGCCAGTTGCTCATCGCTGTAGGGCTGGTTGGCCTTGGGCACCACCCAGTTGGCGGTGCGCTGGAAAAGACTCAAGTGCGCGACCTTGGGCGCGAGTTCCGGTGCGAACTGGATGGCGCTGGCGGCCACGCCGATCACGCCCACGCGCTTGCCGGTGACATCGACCGAATGATCCCAGCGCGCCGAATGAAAGTATTTGCCCTTGAAGTCGGCAATGCCGGCGATGGCCGGCCACACCAGGTTGTTGAACATGCCGAGCGCGCTCACCACCACCTGCGCTTGCAGGATCTCACCGCTGTCGGTTTCGACATGCCATAACTGCCGGGCATCGTCCCAGCGCAGCGCCTTGACCGCGGTATTGAAGCGCATGTGCGGGCCGAGACCGTACTTGTCGGCGCACTGCTCGAAGTAGCCCAGGATCTCGCGTTGGCCGGCGAAGGGCCGCGACCAGTCGTTCTTCGGTTCGAAGGAAAAGGAATACAGGTGCGATTGCACGTCGCATTCGGCGCCCGGGTAGCTGTTGTGCCACCAGGTGCCGCCGAGGCCGGCAGCCTTGTCCATCATCAGGAAGTCGTCGATGCCGGCGCGCTTGAGTTGCATCGCCATGCACAGGCCACCGCCGCCGGTGCCGATGATGATGATGCGATGCGCGCGCGCGGTGGACTCGGTCATGGTCGGCTTCCTCGGCGGTGAAGGATGCCATCGACCATAGCGCAGCGCCCCGGCGCGCACTACACCCGAAAGGGCGCAGCGCGCGGGCAGGCCCGGTTCAGGCCGGCAGGATGGTGATTTCGCTGGCCAGCAAGGCGTGATTGTTCAGCAGGGTCACCAGGGTCGACAGCGAGGAACCGTCGCCGAGCGCGTCGTAGGACAGCACGCCACTGTCCTGGTCGTACACCAGGTGCGCGCCATTGGGCGCGTCGCCGGCGGCGCGCAGCTCCGCGGCGTCGAGCGTCCCCGATCCCGTGATGGCAGCGACGGCCGCGTGCGTGATCGCCAAGTGGTCGCCGGCCAGCAGGTCGGCAATGCGCAGCGTGTCGCCGGCGCCGCCGGTGACGATGAAGGTGTCCGCGCCGCCGTTGCCGACCAGCCTGTCGTCGCCATGGCCGGGCTTGAGTACGTTGTCGCCGGCGTTGCCGCGCAACAGGTTGTCGAGCGCGTTGCCGGTGGCATTGATGTCCGCGCTGCCGAGCAGGGTCAGGTTCTCGACGTGGGTCGGCAGGGTATAGCTGACCGTCGAGCGTATGGTATCGGTGCCCTGGCCACTGCGCTCCACCACCACGTCGTTGCGGTGGTCGACCATGAACTGGTCATTGCCGAGCCCGCCGTCCATGCGGTCGATGCCACCCTTGCCGTCCAGGCGATCGTTGCCGGCGAGCCCACGCAGGGTATTGGCGGCACTGTTGCCGAAGATGTCGTTGCCGAGCGCATTGCCGGTGGCGCTGATGGCCTTGCTACCGCCGAGCGTCAGCGTTTCGAGATTCGCGCCCATGGTCCAGGTCACGCTGGACTGGGCCTTGTCGGTACCGCTGGCCACGCTCTCGCTGACGATGTCGTTGGCGTTGTCGATGGTGTAACTGTCGTTGCCCTTGCCGCCCGCCATCACGTCCCGGCCCAGGCCACCATCGAGACGGTCGGCGCCGAGGCCGCCGCTCAGGCTGTCGTTGCCGGCCGCGCCGCGCAGGATGTCGTTACCAGCGTTGCCGAACAGCTTGTCACTGCCGGCATAGCCGAGCAGGACGTCACCGAAAGCGCTGCCCTGCACCGCCACGCCCGACGCCACGTCGCGCAGCATGAAGGTCGCGATGGTCTGCACCTTCTCCTGGCGCCCGATATCGGAGAACGACACGTCGCCGACGTTGGCCACCGACATCAGGAAGTGTTTCGACTTGTCGAAGAACGCCACGCCGGTGACATCGCTGTCGCGCAGCGAGTTCTCATTGCTGAACTTGAACTTGCCGGACAGCACCATGCTGCCGCCCTTGGTGGTGCCCGCCGTCACTTCGGTCTTGCCGTTGGCGGTGATGGCGGAGATGTCGCCGAGCAAGGTGTTGAGCGCGGGGCTCGTCAGGGACTTGCTGCGCATGTCGGCCTCGAGGCCGAATTTAATCGTGATCATGGGGAGGCCTCGGCGTTGGACTTGCGATTATCAGGGCAGGCGCGGGGACCAACAAGCTGCCCCCGCCGCTCGGACTCGGGGCGCGTACAAAAATTCACAGGCGCGGCGCGCGATTGACGATGAGGCGCGGCGACGGTGAACAAATGTTACCGCTGCGCGCCGCTGGCGATGCTCGAGGCCGACGACTGTCGCCGGCCTCGCCTTGCTCAGGAGATGCGCAGCACCAGCTTGCCCATCTGCTCCGAGTCCTGCATGCGCTTGTGCGCGGCCACTGCCTCGGCGAAGGGATAGACGTGATCAACCACCGGCTTGAGCTTGTGGGCGTTGACGCACGCGACCATGGCGCGGAATTCCTCGGGCCGGCCCATGGTCGTGCCCTGGATGCGCACCTGGCGGAAGAACAGCTTGGCCATGTTCAGACCCTTCTCGGCATTGCCGCGCGTGGCGCCGAAGAACACGTAGCGACCGCCGTTGCCGAGGGTGTCGAGCACATCGTGCAGACCTTCGCCACCGGCACTGTCGATGACGATGTCGATGGCGCCGGCCGCGGCTTTCAATTGCTTGACCCAGCCTGCATCGCGGTAATCGAAACCGGCGCGGGCGCCGAGTTTCACGGCCTCGGCAATCTTGTCGGCGCTGCTGCTGGTGACATAGACCTCGGCGCCATGGGCAAGTCCCCAGGCCAACGCGAAGGTCGCACAGCCGCCGCCGATGCCGGTCACCAGCACTTTGTGGCCACGTGCGACTTCGCCGTGGGTGACGATCGCACGCCAGGCGGTGAGGCCCGCCAGGGGCAATGCCGCCGCTTCTTCCCAGGACAGGTGCGCGGGCTTGTCGACCACCGAGTCGGCCGGCACGCAGATGTATTCAGCGAAGGTGCCTTGATCGGGCATGCCCAGCACGCGGAAGTTGGCGCCGCCGCAGCGCGGATCATCGCCCCACTCCAGCGCCGGGTAGATGATCACTTCGCGTCCGACCAGGCCGGCATCGACGCCCGCGCCCACGGCATCCACCACGCCGGCGCCGTCGGAGCCGGCGATGGCGGGAAACTGGATGCGCGGATAGGCGCCGACCGTGATCCACACGTCGCGTCGGTTGAGCGCCGCGGTCTTGATCTTGACGCGCACCTGGCCGGCGGCCGGCTCGGGCGTCGGGATGTCTTCGATGGCGAGCTTGTCGGGCCCGCCGAGTTCACGCAGAACGAGTGCTTTCATGCTGATCACCGCCCCTTGAACTCGGCCTTCTGCTTGTTGGCGAAGGCGTGGATGGCGGTGGGTGCATCCTCGGTGTAGCGCACCAGCCCGGAGATGGCGCGCGTCTCCATTTCCATCTGCGTCTCGATGGTGTTGGAGAAGCTGTCGGCGATGAGACGCTTGGCTTCGCCGTAAGCCATGGTCGCGCCCTTGGCGAGCTGCTGCGCGACTTCCATCACGCGCGGCATGAGTTGCTCATCGGCCACCACTTCGTTGACCAGCCCCCATTCCTTGGCTTGGCTCGCACTCAACAGGTCGTTCATGAGGATGAGCTGCATGGCCTTGGCGTGGCCGACCAGGCGCGGCAGGAAATAGCTCGCGCTGCCGTCCGGCGAGACGCCGGCGCGGGTGTAGGCCATGGTGAACTTGGCCGATTCGGCGGCGAAGATCATGTCGCCGGTAATGGCCATGCTGAAACCGGCGCCGGCCGCCACACCGTTGACCGCCACCAGGAACGGCGCATTCATGCGCGTGAAGCGCGAAATGGCGGCATGCAGGCCGGTGGTCGCGTAGCGCATGTATTCGCCCATGGCCTCGCCCTGGGCGGAGAAACTCACCAGGTCGCCGCCGGCGGAGAACATCTTGCCGGCGCCGGTGAACACCACGCAGCGGATGTCGGGGTTGGAGTCGCAGTGGGTGGCGACCTTCACCAGCTCTTCCGACATCTTGACGTTGAGGCTGTTGGCAGCGTCCGGACGATTGAGCGTGATGATGGCGACCGCACCGTCGCGCTCGAACTTGAGGG
This sequence comes from Pseudomonadota bacterium, assembly GCA_016719885.1. Classification (NCBI taxonomy): domain Bacteria; kingdom Pseudomonadati; phylum Pseudomonadota; species Pseudomonadota bacterium. The sequence goes on from JADJYF010000003.1 coordinate 138,302, forward strand.
TTTCGAAATTCATGAGGACCTCCCACTGTGTGAGTCTTGTTGTGCTTGTTGATACTGTTCACGGCGCACGTCCAGCGCCGTCATGATGCGTTGACGCTGCTCGGCCGAGTATTGACTCCACGCGCCGATTTCGTCGAGCGTGCGATAGCAGCCGCGGCACACGCCGTGCTCCTCGTCGAGTATGCAGATGTTGATGCAGGGCGATTCCACGGCGTCTGCTCAGGCGGCGCTGGCGCTGAGCGCGCCGGCGTAATCGGCCAGGTAGTCGAGCCCGGCGATGGCGCGACTGCCGTACCAGGACACCATCTCGCCGTCGATCAAGCGCACCGGGATGGCGGCGCCGAGCAAGGATTTCAGTTCGGCGATGTGCTTGTCACGAAACGGGTAGGGCTCGCTGCTCAAGAGACACAGCTCGGCGCCGAGCGTCGCGAGACTTTCGCTGGCCAGTGCCGGGTAGCGCACCTCGCTGCGCATCGGCACGGTGTGCCAGCCGAGCAAGGCCAGCATGTTCGAAATATAGGTGCCCTGCGCCACCGTCATCCACGGCTCGCGCCAGATGAGGTACAGCACGCGGCGCGATGGCTGCGCGGCCGCCGCGCGCGCCAGGCGCGCCATCGCGAGCGTGAGCTTCTCGACCAGCGTCGCCGCGATGCGCTCGCGGTTGAACACCGTGCCGATGAGCTCATATAGCGCGACGTTGTCAGCCGGCGCGTTGGGATGGGTGACCAGCACGTGCGGCACACGCCCGCGCAGGGCCTCGAAGGTCTCGCGCGTGTTCTCGTCGATGTTGACGATGACGTGGGTCGGCGCCAGCGCCAGCAGCGCGTCGATGTCGACGTCCTTGGTGCCGCCGAGCTTGGGCACGCCGCCCAGCGCCTCGCGCGGGTGGATGCAGAAGCCGGTGCGGCCCACCACCTCGGCGCCGAGCTCCATGTCGAACAGGAGTTCGGTGATGCTCGGCACCAGCGACACGATGCGCGCGCCTCCCCCGGCTCGCGTGTGTCGCTGGCCATGGGCATCCACCAGCCGCGCATCGCTATCCACCTGCGTCACCCGTCAACCCGCCCGCGCCGCGCGGCGCTTACATGTTGCGCCGATATTCGCCGCCGACGTGATACAGGGCGCCCGAGATCTGGCCGAGCGACGCGTGTTTCACCGTTTCCATGAGTTCGGCGAAGCAGTTGTCGCGACGCCGCGCCACGGTCTGCAGCGACGCCAGGCGCGCGCCCCGCTCGCCTTCATGGATGGCCTGGAAGTTGCGCACCGAGCTTATCTGGTCGCGCTTCTCGTCGTCGGTCGAACGCATGAGCTCGATGGTCGTCACCTGGTCTTCCTCGCCGGCCTTGGGCAGGAAGGTGTTGACACCGATCAGCGGCAGGCTGCCGTCGTGCTTCTTGTGCTCGTAGTAGAGGCTCTCTTCCTGGATCTTGCTGCGCTGGTACATGGTGTCCATGGCGCCCAGCACGCCGCCGCGCTCGGAAATAGCCTCGAACTCCTTGTATACCGCCTCTTCGACGAGATCCGTCAACTCGTTGACGATGAACGAGCCCTGCCACGGGTTCTCGCAGAAGTTGAGCCCCAGCTCGCGGTTGATGATGAGCTGGATGGCGACCGCGCGCCGCACCGAGTCTTCGGTCGGCGTGGTGATGGCCTCGTCGTAGGCATTGGTATGCAGGCTGTTGCAGTTGTCGAACAAGGCATACAGCGCCTGCAGGGTGGTGCGGATGTCGTTGAAGTTGATCTCCTGCGCATGCAGGCTGCGGCCCGAGGTCTGGATGTGGTACTTCAACTGCTGGCTGCGCGGGCTGGCGCCGTAGCGCTCACGCATGGCGCGCGCCCAGATGCGCCGCGCCACGCGGCCGATGACGGTGTATTCCGGGTCCATGCCGTTGGAGAAGAAGAACGACAGGTTGGGCGCGAAGTCGTCAATCTTCATGCCGCGCGCGAGGTAGTACTCGACGATGGTGAAGCCGTTGGAGAGCGTGAACGCGAGCTGCGAGATCGGGTTCGCGCCGGCCTCGGCGATGTGATAGCCGGAAATCGACACGCTGTAGAAATTGCGCACCGCGTGCTCGACGAAGTACTGCTGCACGTCGCCCATCATCTTCATGGCGAATTCGGTGGAGAACACGCAGGTGTTCTGCGCCTGGTCTTCCTTGAGGATGTCGGCCTGCACCGTGCCGCGCACCGATTCGAGCGTGCGCTTCTTGATCGCGGCATAGGTCTCGGCATCGACCACCTGGTCGCCTGATATGCCCAAAAGGCCCAGGCCCAGGCCGTTGTTGCCGGCCGGCAGTTCGCCCTTGTATACCGGCCGCTGGCGGCCTTCGAAATACTTGGCGATCTTCTTCTCGGCCGCCGCCCACTGGCCGCTGTCCTTCAAATGCTTCTCGACCTGCTGGTCGATGGCGGCATTCATGAAGAAGGCCAGCACGATGGGCGCCGGGCCGTTGATGGTCATCGACACCGAGGTGGTCGGCGCGCACAGGTCGAAGCCCGAGTAGAGCTTCTTGGCATCGTCGACCGAGGCGATGGACACGCCGGAGTTGCCGACCTTGCCGAAGATGTCGGGGCGCTCATGCGGATCTTCGCCGTACAGCGTGACCGAGTCGAAGGCCGTCGACAGGCGCGCCGCCGGCTGGCCGGCCGACAGGTAATGGAAGCGGCGGTTGGTGCGCTCGGGCGTGCCTTCGCCGGCAAACATGCGGGTCGGGTCTTCACCCTCACGGCGATAAGGGAAGGTGCCGCCGGTATAGGGATAGGCGCCCGGCAGGTTCTCGCGCATCAGGAAGCGCAGTTGGTCGCCCCAGCCGTCGAACTTGGGCGGCGCTATCTTCGGGATCTTCTGGTGGCTGAGACTGGTGCGGTAGTTATCGCCTTCAATCGCCTTGCCGCGCACTTCGTAGCTGAACTTGGGCGCGGTGATGCCCTTCAGGCGTGCCGGCCAGTCGAGCAGCAGTTGCCGACCTTCGGCGCCGAGGTCATCGAGCGCCGCGTTGTAGCGTTGGCGCAGGGTCGCGAGACTGCGGTCGCCGCTTACCGTGAGCGCGCTCTGCGCATAGGGCGACAGCGCTTCCGGCAGTTCCTTGTCTTCCAGCGCCTTCAGCGCCTCGTACACATGCTGCGCGCGGTTGGCCGCCTCGCACAGGGTTTCGACCTGGGCATTGATGCCGCGGCCCTGCTCGGCGATCTCGGCGAGGTAACGTGTGCGGCTGCCCGGGATCAGCACCGTGGCGCGCGGTTCGCGCAGGCTGGTGTCGAGCACCGGTACCCAGGCCTGGGCATCCAGCGACAGCTTCTCGGCCAGGCGCTGGCACAGGTTGACGAACATCCACGACAGGCCCGGATCGTTGAACTGGCTGGCGATGGTCGGGTAGACCGGGATGTCGGCATCGTCGATGTCGAAGCGGTTGTGATTACGCTTCCACTGCTTGCGCACGTCGCGCAGCGCATCGTCGGCGCCACGCTTGTCGAACTTGTTGAGGATGACGAGCTCGGCGAAGTCGATCATGTCGATCTTCTCGAGCTGGCTGGGCGCGCCGAACTCGCTGGTCATGACGTAGATCGGCAAATCCACCAGGTCGACGATTTCGCTGTCGCTCTGGCCGATGCCGGCGGTCTCGACGATCACGAGGCCGAAGCCGGCGGCCTTCAGGAAGGCAATCGAGTCGCCGAGCATGGCGCTGGTCGAGAGGTGCTGGCGACGGGTCGCCATCGAGCGCATGTAGAGATTTTCGTGCCGCAGGCTGTTCATGCGGATGCGATCGCCGAGCAGCGCGCCGCCGGTGCGACGCCGCGTCGGGTCGACCGCCAGCACCGCCACCTTGCGCTCCGGGAAGTACTGGCAGAAGCGTGACAGGATCTCGTCGGTCACCGAACTCTTGCCGGCGCCGCCGGTGCCGGTGATGCCGATCACCGGCACGTGCTTGCCGGCGAGCTGCCATTCCTTGCGCAGCGTGTCGAGCTTGTTGCCGGCGATGACGCCGTCTTCGAGCGCCGACAGCATCTGCGCGACGGCCAGGTAGTTGTCGCTGCTGGCGGCTTCCGGTGCGCGGCTTGCCACGCGCGCCGCCTCGGTGCGCTGCACGAGGTCGGTGATCATGCCGAGCAGGCCCATGCGCATGCCGTCATGGGGATGGTAGATGCGCTCGACGCCGTACTTCTGCAGGACATCGATTTCTTCCGGGGTGATGGTGCCGCCGCCGCCGCCGAACACGCGGATATGGCCGGCGCCGGCTTCGCGCAGCATGTCGACCATGTAGCGGAAATACTCGTTATGCCCGCCCTGGTAGGAGCTGATGGCGATGCCGTCGGCGTCTTCCTGGATGGCGGCGCGCACCACGTCGGCCACCGAGCGATTGTGGCCGAGATGCACCACTTCCACGCCTTCGCCCTGGATCAGGCGCCGCATGACGTTGATGGCGGCGTCGTGGCCGTCGAACAACGACGCGGCGGTGACGAAACGCATGGGCGTGGTGGCGGCGACGCTGTCGGGCGCGTTGTCGCTGAAATCCTTGGCTCTGGTGTTCATGTCGGTCTCCCCGTTTGCGCGCGCGCCGGACTCAACACCAGCGCGGTCTGTCTCTTGAGTGATTCGTGCAGAAATTGGATATGGTCCTGGGCGTCGGGCGTCACCAGCCACTGGTAGACGATGCCGATGATGGCGGCGCAGAACTGCTCGGCGGTACCGGCGATATCGACATCGGGCGCGATGTGGCCGGCGTCGATGCCGGTCTGGATCCAGGCCGCGACGTCGCGGCGGCGCCGTTCGTGGATGTTGGCCACCACCTGTTTGACTTCCGCGTCGGTCCAATCGAATCGAACCACAGCATGTAGAAGGCGCGGATGTGATCGCTGCCTTCGACAATGAAGCGGAAGTGCGCGTCGGTGGCGGCCGCGATGGCGTCGACGCCAACCTTGTCCTTCACCACGCGGCGCAGTTCGCGCAGCCACGACTCGCCTATCGAGCGAATGATGAAAGCGGACAGGCCGCCCTTGCTCCGGAAACGATAGCTGGCGAGACCGCGGCTGTAACCGGCGCGCTCACCGACTTCCTTGAGCGTGGTGCCGGCCGCGCCGCGCTCGCAGATCAGGGCCACTGCCGCGTCGAGCATGCGCTGGTCCGACAAGGCGGTGCGCTCGGCCTGGGTGCGGCGTTCGTTCTGATCGAGTTTGACGGTGGCGGCCATGGCGCGATTATTCCCCGGAGGCTTACTTGTTTGCAACAAGCAAGTAGAAGCCGGTCGGGTCCGGCCCTCACCGAGAACGTCGGCACACGCACGGGTCGCGTTTTGGCGGGCTTGCTGTAGCATTCACAGGCCCTTGGCCACCACGAGTCCGCCGCCCTGACATCGTCCGACCGCGTTCCGCGATGCGCATGAGATTGCCGAGCAGCGGCCTGGTCATCGCACTGACCCTGGTGGTGGTGGCGGTGGTCGAGTTCTCGGTCGAAGAACTCATCCGTCAGCACGAGCTCCGGCGCGAACAGGAGCACACGCTCTCGACCCTGAACGGCGTGCGCGCCCGCATCGAGAAGCTCATCTACCGCGACCTCTACGTGGTACGCGCTCTCGCCACCCATATCGCCGCCTCGCCGGACATCGACCAAGCGGGATTTTCCAGCTACGTGGAGCAGCTGCTGCGCAAACCGACGGCGCTGCGTCACGTCACCGCCGCACCCAATCTCACCATCCGCTTCATGCACCCCTTGGGCCCGGCAACGAGGCGGTGCTCGGCACCGACTACCTCAAGATCCCCACCGCGCGCGAAGCCGTCAACAACACCATCCTGCGGCGAACCATGATGATCACCGGGCCGGTCGAACTGGTGCAGGGCGGCAGCGCATTCGTGGCGCGCGAGCCGGTGATGCTGCCGGAGAAGCGCGGCCCGCCGGCCATCTGGGGCATGGTCGCGGCGGCCATCGACCGCGACAAGCTCTACCAGGTGGTGGGGCTCGACGAGGCCGCCGCCACGCTCGCCATCGCGGTGCGCGCCGAGGACATTCCCGATGGCGCCCACGACCCGGTGTTTTACGGTGATGCCGCCCTGTTCTCGCGTGACGCCGTGCGCACCGTCGTCAATCTGCCCATCGGGCGTTGGGTGATCGCGGCGCGACCGCACCGCGGCTGGTTGGCCGACATTGCCCCCGCCCTGTGGCTGCTGCGCATCGCGGCGCTGTCCTTGGCGGCGGTGCTGGCGGCGCTGCTGCAATCGCGCGCCCGCCACCTGCGCCAGCAGATCGATGCGCTCGATGCCCTGCAACGTTCCGAGCAGGCCTTGCGGCGCAGCCGCCAGGACCTCATCAATGCCATCGGAGCGCTGGCCGAAGGCTTCGCGCTGTGGGACCAGGACGACAGGCTGAGGTCTACAACCAGCAGTTGTCCAAGCTGTTGCCGGCGCTGGCCGAGGTCATGCACATCGGCATGCCGTTCGAAACCCTGATCCGGACCATGGCCAAGCTCGGTGTGGTCGGCCAAGGTGACGATCCGGAACAGTGGATAGCCCGGCGCATCGCGCAGCATCGCGCGCCGGGCGGGGCAATGGAAGTGCGCACGCGTGCCGGGCGCGTGGTGTCGATCTCCGAATACCACACCGCCGACGGCTACGTGGTGGGCCTGTACACGGATGTCACCGAGATCCGCGCCGCCGAGGAACATGTCCGCTATCGCGCCTATTTCGATCCCTTGACCGCGCTGCCCAACCGCGAAAATTTCGCGAACCAGCTCGGCCAGACCATCAGCGAATCGCAGCGCGACAGCCGCCAGTTCGCGCTGCTGTTCGTCGATCTGGACCGTTTCAAGAACGTCAACGACACGCTGGGTCACGAGGTCGGAGACAGGCTCCTGGTCGAAGCCGGCGAGCGTCTCACTCAATGCCTGCGCCAGAGTGACACGGTGGCGCGTTTCGGCGGCGACGAATTCACCGTCATCATGCGCGACATCGACGATGCCATGAATGCCGCGCATTGCGCCGAAACGCTGATCGGGGCCTTGACCGAAAGCTTCGTGTTGGCCGACCAGGTGGTGCATACCGGCGCCAGCATCGGCATCACGCTCTACCCCGCCGATGGCGGCGATGCCCAACACGCTGCTGCGTAACGCCGACATGGCCATGTACCGCGCCAAGGCGCGTGGCCGCAATACCTTCCGTTTCTTCGCCGCCGAGATGACGACGCGCGCCGAGCATTTCGTGGCGCTCGAGAAAGACCTGCGCGTGGCCCTGGCGCGCCACGAATTCGATTTCGAGTACCAGAGCGTCATGCGCCTGGAGGATGGCACGCTGGCCGGCGCCGAAGCGCTGTTGCGCTGGCGACATCCGACGCGCGGCGCGGTGTCACCCGGCGAATTCATACCGGTCGCCGAGGAAACCCGCCTCATCGTCGATATCGGCGCGTGGGCGCTGCGCCACGCCTGTCGCACCGCCGTGGCCTGGTGCGGGCACGGCGACGGCGGCTTGCCACGCCTGGCGGTGAACGTGTCCGGACGCCAGCTGTGGGGCGGCTTCGACGGTGATTTCGTCGCCGGGGTGCTGGCCGAAACCGGCTTCCCCGCCGAGCGCCTGGTATTCGAGATGACCGAGTCGCTGTTGATCGACGAAGACCGGCGCGTCGGCGCGGTGCTGCGTGACTTTCGCGATCTCGGCATCGGCATCGCGCTCGACGACTTCGGCACCGGCTATTCGGCGCTCGGTTACCTCAGGCGCCTGCCGGTGACGATGCTCAAGATTGATCGTTCCTTCGTTGGCGATATCGAAAGCAACGAAAGCGACGCGCACCTGGTGGAATCGATCATTGCCCTCGGCCGCGCGCTGAACTTGACGGTGGTGGCGGAAGGCGTGGAGACCGCCGGCCAGGTGAGCTTATTGCGCAAGCTCGGCTGCGAACTCGCGCAAGGTTATTTCTTCGCACGGCCGATGGGCGCCGAGGCGTTCGCCGCGCGCTACCGGATGTGAGGGGCTGGTCTGCTAGGCCCGGGGAGATAATCGATGCCGCCCATCCTCGCGGACGGACGGCATCGAAAGGGCAAGTCAGTCTTGACCGCTTACGCCCGGGCGCGACGGCTTGCGCCGCGGCGACCGATGCTGACCATGGCGGCCAGCGCGCTACCGATCATGATGACCGACGACGGCAGCGGCACCGGCGCGGCATTCACCGAAGCGGTGAAACCGGTGCCGAAATCGCCACCATTGCCACCGACCAGCCAGTGGTAGGTGCCGCCGGCCAGCGAGAACACCTGGGAGACGAACCCTTCGGTGGCCAAAGTCACCTTGTAGAGCGGCTCGCGAGGCACCCTTCAGACCGAACACGAACGGACCAGCCGGGTCGGAAATGCCACCGCCAGCAATTCAAGCGTGTAGTCACCGGCCGCCAGCGTGATGTTTCCGCTGTCCGCCCAGCTTCCCACCTTGAAACCGCTGTCCACAACCTGGGCCTGGGGCCCATGCTGAAGGTCAGCAGCACCAGCAGTGCACTGATCATCGAGTACTTACCCAGAACTTTCATATCCATCATCCTTATCAACACTATCCAAACACAGCGCGGTAACTTCCTGAGCCGCGTTTCAGTTTCCGAACGGCTTTACGCCGCCCTTCAACCTGCGATGGACTATAACAATTTCGAGGCCGCCGCTCGTCGCGCCCACGCCCACCCATTCTGGGCGTCTGTCACAGCTTTGACATGAAGCGCGGCGAATTGGTCGGGATCATGACGCGCCGCGCCGCGCGACGCGGGCGTGGTTCGCAAAGTCCGCGGGATGGCCGGTGCATGGGGCGACCATTCATGGCCGCATTCGGGGCACACCAGGTGATCGGCATCACGATACGCGAATTCGGAGCGGCACTCGGGGCAGGCAGGCAGTTCACTCATGGCATTTTGTCCTTGTCGTGGGCGGCGCGCGCCGCAGGCTCGCGGTGACGCGTATCAATCCTTCCTGGGCGACCGACACCACCAGGCGGCCGGCGAGATCGTAGAAGCTGCCGCGAGCGAGCCCGCGTGCGCCGGACGAGGTCACGCCTTCGCACACGTAGAGCAGCCACTCGTCCATCTTGAAGGGGCGATGGAACCACATGGCGTGATCGAGGCTGGCGAGAAAGATGTTCTCGGTCAACACGCGCAGGCCCTGGGGCATGAGCAGCGTAGTGATGAGTCCGTAGTCGGACAGGTAGGCCAGAATGGCGCGGTGCAGGTCCGGCTCATCGGGCAGCGGCGCAACGGTGCGCAGCCATACCCTGCGCAAGGGCGGCTGCCCTTGGCCGGATCGCTGAAATAGGCGTCGATGGGGCGCAGCTCGAACGGCGCGGCGATGTTGGCGATGCGCTGCACCTTGGGCGACGCGCCTTGCGTATTTCAATTCGTCGAACGACACGCGCGCGAAGTTCTTCCGGTCGCGGCACGCTCGGCGCCGGGGCCTGGTATTCGATACCCTTGCTCGCGCGCCTGGAACGAAGCCTCGAGCGTGAAGATCGGCCGCCCGTATTGAATAGCGGTCACGCGCCGCGCGGCCAACGCACGACCATCGCGGCTGCGTTCAACCTCGTAGATGACCGGATTCTGGGAACCGGCTTCCGCGCAGGAAATAGCAATGGATGGAATGCACGTCGCGACCGTCATCTTAACCGACTGCGCGGCCTTGATCGCTTCGCCCAGCACCTTGCCGCCATAGACGCGCTTCAAGTGCGTGTGCCGACCGCGCCGCGAAAGTAGACTTCTTCCGGGCACGTTCGAGGGCCAGCCCCTGGACCAGGCGCGTGAGCGGGATCCATCATCGCGCTCAGGTGAACGCGTGCTCGGCGGCGGGGAAGCTCACGGCCTCACTTCGCGCACGTAGTTCCTGGATGGCGACGTGGATGGAGTCGGCGCCGACCATGTGTTCTTGGAACGCGTGCGCTTGCCGGGCGCGATATCGAGGATGTCGTACAGCACCAGGATCTGGCCATCCACCCGCGGCCCGGCGCCGATGCCGATCACCGGCACCGAGGCGGCCGCGAGTGATCTCGGCGGCGAGCGCGGTCGGCACGCATTCGAGCAGCAACGTCGGCGCCCGCCTGCTCGAGCGCCAGCGCGTCTTCCTTCATCTTGCGCGCCGCCGCTTCTTCACGGCCCCGCACGCGGTAGCCGCCGGACTTGTGTACCGCCTGCGGCGTGAGACCGAGATGCGCGCACACCGGGAATGCCGACATTCGGTGAGACGCGCGACCATATCGATTTCTGAGCTCGCCCCACTCGAGCTTGACCATTTCCAGCGCCGCCCTCCTTCACGAGCCGCGCGCGGCGTTGCGCAGGCACGCCTCGCCCGAGGCATAGCCTCATGAACGGCATGTCGGCCATCAGCAGCGCACGCTTGATGCCGCGTGAAACGAGCCGCGTGTGATAGACCATTTCGTCCATGGTGACGGGAATGGTGCGGTGTGCCCCCGCACCACCATGCCCACCGAGTCACCGACCAGGATGAAGTCCATGCCGGCTTCGTCGAGCACGCGCGCGAAGGACGCGCGTCGTAGGCGGTGAGGCTGGCGACCGCCGTCGATTTTCATCTGGCGCAGGCTGCGCGTGGTGATTACGTCCCGCGACTTCGCGATGCTGGCCCATGGGCGTACCCGAGCTTCTGGCGGTCTTGCGCGCCACTCCTTCCTCGCCGAAACGTTCGAGGGCGACCGGCGCGCGCACGTGAAAACCTTCGCCTATCAGGTCCATGCCGTCATGGGCGCTCACCGCGATGCACAGGCTGCGCGCGCTCACTTCGATGACACGCGCCGGAGGCGGTGACCGTCATGCCGACCGGCGTGGCCGCGAGGTGCTTGACGTCGACACGCGGTGCCGACCGAGACCCAGCTGGCCGGGCAAATAGCGGCGCGATGGCATCGGCGCAGGCCATTTCCATCAGCATGATCATCTGCGGCGAAGCGTACACCGCCGCCGGCAGGCTGGGATAGGCGTGCGCCACCGCCCCTTCGCCTGAAACTGACCACCACCTTGCGGCTGGCCGCGGTGTTCAAGGCTATGAGAGTGGCGGAGATCCATGGTGATTGAGAAGGCACAATGAGGCCTGTAGCTCTTGATCCAGCTCACGCAGCGCATCCGCCATGTCGTCGGCCGAATCTTCCTGCAGGAATTGCAGGCCCTGACGCCACCTCGGTGGTGTTGGGAGCCGCGCGCGCGCGACCTCGGCCGGCGCGCCGTTCGGGTGATCATGCCCCGGCTCGCCGCGTATGAAAGCTTGGGCATGGTCGCGGTCTTGAGATAGGCGCTATAGGCATCGACCAGCGCGCACACGTCGGCGGGCTGATTGCCGAGCCGGATCTGGCGCGGCCAGTGAGCGTCGGCCGGCGACCTTCACCAATCTCAGCGAAACGGCGCGCGGTAGGCGTCCATCTCCTCCTCGCTCAAGGGCGCAGGATGGATTTCTGGCAGCACGTTCTCGACGAACACATTCTTGTTGAGCACGAGATCCTCGCTGGCCTCCGAGCGGAACGCACGAAAGATTCGGTGGCGGCCGCCGGCCATTCGTCCCAGCGTAAGGGTTTGACGATGCCTTCCATGTGCGCAACGCCGGCCACGC